>CAZJZF010000038.1:0-11314 GCA_964550385.1 uncultured Lentimicrobiaceae bacterium
AAATATGGCTTGGCCGATACTACAGGCAAGGTTATTACAGCCGTAAATCCCGATCAGATATTTGATTTTGACTATGGCTCTTTTACATGGTACCGAATGGGCGATAGATATGGATTTGTAAGCAGCAAGGGAATTTTTATAACACAGGCAGTTTACGAATTGGCATGGGCCTTTGCCGGTGAATGTGCCGTGGTGAAAAGGGACGGGAAGTTTGGGTTTGTAGATAAAACCGGAAAAGAAATTACCCCTCCTTTGTACGACTATTGCAGCGACTTCGGAGATGGCGTTGGGGTAGTGGGTCAGGACGGCAAATATGCACTGATGAATGCCAGAGGAAAGTTGATTACCCCTTTTAATTTTGATGGAGCCTGGCCTTCAACCGAAGGGATGATTAAAGTGATGAAGGATGCAAAATGGGGCTACATCAACAACAAGGGGAAACTTATTATACCCTTTATTTTCAATGATGTGGGGCAATTCCATCAAGGGTTTGCATCAGCTGCCCTGGAGGGGAAATGGGGTTTTATTGATAAAACGGGCAAATGGGTTCTGCTGCCCGGATACGAAAAAGTATTTCCCTTTTCTGATGGCAAAGCCAAAGTAATCCGACAAGGATTGATGTATCTGGTTGATCTGAATTTCAATGAGATAAATACAAGAGGATATGATTCTGTAAACGTTTTTAAGGATGGCTATGCAAAATGCTGGCTGGGCGGCAAGCAGGGGGTGCTCAGGGAGGATGGAAAAGAAATCGTTCCTCCTTTTTACACATCAGTGCAGAAGAATCTATATCATCCGGGATTAAACTTTGTGGTTTCAAACGGACAAAAATGGGGGATGTATTACCGGGAGAGAGGGCTTATCCTCGACACGGTTTACAATGAAGTGGAGGATTACCTGTCAGCCAATGGCCTTTTTAAGGTTAAGATGAATGGGAAATACGGTTTTGCTGATACCACAGGAGCTCTCGCAGTTTCATGTGTGTATGATGATGCAGGCAGCTTCACCAATAGGAATTATACCGATGCCAAATTAAATGGCAGATGGGGTCTCATCGGAATAAAAGGGGAGGTGTTGATACCGTTTGAATACGATAAAGTTATTTCGATGGAAGGCATTCTGATTGCAAAGAAAGGGATGAAATATGCAGTGTTTACCATTGACAATAAATCAGTTACGCCATTCGAATTCACCGACTGGTATTTCGACACAGATTACGACTTGTTGAAACTGTATGATGATAAAGGGGTTGTTTGGTTCGATGCAAATGCAACACGGTATGAGGTGCGCTATGAGGCACCGCCAGAAACTGTTACTGCAGAAAAGGCATCCATGAACCAGACCATACTCCGTAAAATCCATTCAAAAGCCACGGATAAAGATTACCTGATTTATGTGAGCCTTCCTTTTGATTACTTCATCACCAACAAAACCTATCCTGTGGTATACCTCACCGATGCCGACCAGTTGCAGGGCACCGTTGCTGAGGCCACCCGAATGATGGCTTTCGACGGAACCATTCCGAAGGTGATTGTTGTAGGCATTGCTTATGGAGGGTCTTTCGATGATTGGTATTACAACAGGATCCCGGATCTGACACCTACAAACGACACCAATGCCATATTGTTTCCGGGTGGAGGTGAATGCGATGCTTTTTACAGGTTTATTTCCAATGAGCTTGTGCCTGTGATCGAGAAAGAATACAGAGTTATGAGCGGAGAGCGTGCCCTGGTGGGGTATTCTCTGGGTGGATTGTTCGGTGCATGGGTGTTGTTTAACCAGCCGGGTTTATTTAATCGCTATGTGCTGATAAGCCCGTCATTATGGTGGGATAGAGAACTGGCATTGCAATGGGAAAAATCCTTGTATGATGCGTCTAAAACTTTAAATGCCAACGTCTTTATGTCACTGAGTGAGGCAGAGTGGGGTACTCCGGAAAAGTTAAACAAAACAATCCAAAGCCGGGATTATGGATTGCTCCGATATCATTTTGAAGAGATACCAGACGAGAATCACTACTCCACTTTTCCCTCTGCATTTGTTAAAGGGATTAAACAAGTCTTCAGCCATGAAAAAGAAAATTCTCTGATTCCCTGAGATTTTATTTTTGGATTACCAGCATAACCTATACTTTTGTTTATTCACTAATCCCTATCACAATGAAAAAAGTATTCTTTCTGGTGTTACTTACATCAATCTCAATGGTGGCCTGCAAGCCTAAAACAGAAGAAAAACAGGCTGATCCTGATCTGGCCAAAGAGGAGGTCCTGAAAACCATGGATGATTTCTACACAAATTACAACGCCAAAAACCTGGAGGCAGTCCTTGATTTTCTCCACAGCGATGGCCTTTACTGTGGCACCGACCCGGAAGAACTCTGGGATTCTGCTGAATTTGCCAATGCCGTCACCGGAATGTTTGCCGACACTAACTTTTTGCCTAACCTGAAAGTAGATAAAAGGGAACTGAGACTTCAGGGGGATGGCTCAACCGCCATTGTCGCCGACCAGTTTTTTGTGATGTGGAGCAGCAGGATCCCCGTGAGGAATGTGTACCATATGGTTAAGCAGGGGGATGTTTGGAAGTGTAATTTCTCCAGCATGGGCATTATCCCTCAGAATGAAGATCTTTCAAGTATCTTCAAACCAGAAGAAATTCCTGCTGATTAGTCGCTTTATAGAGCGTTTCCCTTTATTCTCCAGCCTTCACCAGGGATGATTGGATGCTTTCAATTATCACCCCTGATGAAGGCTGAATTATTTGTGTTGCACACAGCCTTACAGTAACGATACTTTTTGTCGGAAGCTCTTGTCTCCTGATGTGAGCCCCACCAGATAAATACCTGAGGAAAGGATTGGCAGTGAAAGAGATGTGGAATTGTGGCACTCGATGTTTTCAATAACGTATACTTCACGCCCCGAAAGATCGTACAGGACGATTTTGCTGAAGGAAATATTTTCAGACGTAATGAGCTGCAAATGATTATCCTTGACAAAGATTGAGATTCCATCTGTCGATGGCTCTTCGATGGCGTCAATCAGGGTGGAGAATGTTTCCTGCGCCCCATAAGAGGTGCCTACCGAATTGGTAGCATAGGCCCTTACGAAATAGTTGCTCAGTTGGGCCAGCCCGGTAATGTTGCTGACGAAACTGCCGGTGCCAAAACCATCAATGGTTTTACTGTCGGCAACGGTAGGATTGGGGAGTAGTGAATAGCATACACCACGCGCAGTAACCGGTGAACCACCATCGGTGGTAATATTTCCACCTGTGGTAGCACCAAAGTGGGTGATATTGGTCACAGGGGTAGTGGTGATGGTGGGCACGGTCGAAGGGGTCTGGGTGGTGAAGGTGATTTCGTTTCCGTATCCGGTTCCGAAACCACTCGAAGCGTATGCTCTCAGATAATAGGGTGTGGCAACTGCCAGGCCTGTGATGTTGCTGGTGAAGGATCCTGTGCCTGAACCGTCGGTGGTCTTGGAATCTGCGGTGGTTGGATTGGGGCTGGTACTCCAGCATACTCCGCGGGTAGTCACCGGCAGGGTTCCGCTTGCCGTAACATTTCCCCCCGACTGTGCCGTCGTGAGCCCTACGTTTGTAACGGGGTCGGTGGTTATAACGGGGATATTTCCATTCAGGATCGTAAAATTGTCAATCCAGCAGCGGTTCCCGAAACCGCTGCCCCCCTTCAGTGCTATCATCACATTGGTAGCACCGATAAACTGGTCCAGAGGTACCGTCTCTTTGCGCCAGTTGGCGGCTGCATTGGGAAAAAATACTCCGGTATCAGCCGAGATAGTAGCTAAGGGAGGATTGCTGTATGTCGACCGTATATAAATGGGTGGATTTCCCGGCAGAAAGTTAAGGCCTCCGTCGGTGGATACAAGCACCTGCAGGGTGTCCGATTCCATGGAACGGGTGCGGTAGGCCAGGTCGAACTGTATTGCAGGGTGGGCAAGTGAACTGAGATTGAAGGCGGGAGATTTCAGCATACCCGAGCTGTTCGCCGGGAAAGTGTAAAAGTCTGCAAAAGCTGCCGTGTCATTGGTTTGTCCGGTGGCTCCTGTGCAGATGCCAAACGCCCACAGGCCCGAAACCCCTGAAGCCGTCCAGTTGGGGTGGGTGGTGAAATTTGTGGAGTAGGGCAGGGCAGAGGATGGGGCTGGAACTACGGAAAGGGCGACAGTGAATGTGTCGTTCTGGGTGCTCAGGTCGTTGGTGAGCTGGGTGAAGAAACGAAGGGTGTAATTGCCTGATGTAGTGGGGGTAAAGGATGAAGCACCTGAAAATGTAATGCCGGTGGTTCCGTTCTGGTTGATGGAGGTGGTGGTGTTTACCGGCCCTACTGGAGTGCCTCCGTTTACAGAGTAGTACACAGGAATGTTGTTCTGTGCTGATATTCCGTAATTTGCAACCGTTGCCGACAGATTGAAAGAGGTGCCTGCTACCAGGGTGGTTCCCGTTGGGGGGGTGGCAGCTATAACCCCTACGTCGGTCTGAAGGGCAAATTTGGGCTCTACCAGGAACCGAAACGGACTGCCGGGGGCAAAATCGGTCCAGGTGGTGCCTCCGGTGGGAGAGGTGTAGTAGAAATGCCCGCTACGGATCGGAACCTCCGACTGGTAACCAAAGCTAACGTTCGTGGTGTTGGTTTGTCGTACCCCAACGAAAAAGGCTCCTGCAGGAACGGCAACCGGTGGGTTGATCAGCACGGTGTAAGTGCCCTGTGTGGAGGTATAGGTAGATGTGCTGTGCAGAAGATTTCCCGGAGTCCCTGAAACCGAGGCCTCCCAGATACCGATCTGGAAGGGTTGCCCGCCTGTGGCAAACTGTACGTTCACCTGGTTGATGCTCTGGTTGCTGTTGGTAGTGAATTTTGCAACAAAATCGCCCGTATTTCCTGAAAAACCAACACCTCCCGCAGCCTGCGGACCCTGAGCGTAACTGTAAGAGTTCAGATTGCTTTCAATTACCTTGGTTTTTACATTGTTCAGGCTGTTGTCATCTGCCGGAAGCGATACTTCCACATTATTAATCCCGCTTACTGTCGGGCTGAATGTGGCAAACGTGATCAGGGTGGAATCGCCTGCATTCAGGGCCGGTAAAGTTTGTACATTGTTGAAAGGATTGGCTCCTGTAATGTTGAGGGTACATGTGGATGCAGTCATCGTGTTTACTCCTCCGTTCTTTACCCAGGCGGTGATCGTGAGCGGATTTCCGAACGGAATCGGCGATTTGCCCAGTGTATACGCCTCCATGATGGCACGGTCGTTTGGCTTAATTGGCATAAACCGCAGGGTGCGTCCTGCATCCGGTAAAACACTGTTTCTGTAGTTGAAGGCATTTCCGGTGTAATTGCCGTTCAGGAATGTGGCCGCACTGTAAATGGTGGTGGATCCCTTGGTGACCCCAACCATCTGCCCGGCTGCATTGCCCGATCCTTTAAGTCCGACAGCCGCCGATTTAAATGCCTCTGCATTGGCACTTGCCGTGAATGTACCATACTTGATATCCACAATGTCAGATCCTTCGTAAAGGTGGATCTGAAAATTGATGTTTGAAAACTGCTCTGCCGGACTGGTAGTCTTATCCCGGAGGTTTTTGAACTGAATCGTACAAACACGGGTTGGAGCAGTGCCACTGGTGTAAACCCTGTATTCCGGGCTTGTGGCACCAATCAGATCGTGGTTGAAAGCGCAGATCAGGTTCTGGTCTGAGGTGCTGGTGCTGTTGAAGGGACCTCCTGTGTAACTTGCTCCTCCGGCAAAAAACAAAGCGTCAACCGAGGGGGGCAACGCACCAAGCCGGATGAAACCATTGGTGTTCAGCACAAACTGAGTAAAGGCCTGTCCGTTGAAGTTGAAGGTAAACCCAATATTCACAGCGGCTGAACTCGCGTCATCGGAATTGGTAGTGGTAATCACTGTGCCATTTGTGCCCAAATCAGTATAGGTGCCCGACAAATTCTGACAGTTCGTCAGAGGGATGTTCAATTGGGCATCAACCCGGGTGCCGGCACTCAGTAGCAAAACAACAGAAATCAGAAACAACTTCCTGAAAGAAGATCCATTAAAAATGAAGGTTCTCATGCTTGGTGGGATTAGGGGTGAATTTCAGACGCATAAAGATAATCACGAATCATCTGAAAAATACAAGGGTAGCTAAAAAGTTTATTGAAGTCATAAAGAACAGAATATCAAGATATAAGAAAAATATTTACAAATAACTAAAAAAATAGTTGACAAACTAATAAATTAGTTTGTATGTTTGCACAATATTTAACTAAGGAATTAGTTATAGGTGCAGAATCATTCAAATGATATTGGCATGAAAGAACTTACAAAGGCAGAAGAGCAGGTGATGCAGATCCTGTGGGAGATGGGAAGAGGATTTGTAAAGGATGTTGTGGACAGGTTCCCTGAGCCCAGGCCTGCGTACAATACGGTATCCACCATCATCCGTATTCTGGAAAAGAAGGGTTTTGTCTCCTACAAAAGCTATGGAAATACCTATGAGTATTATCCTCTAATTACCCGGAACGACTATTCAAAAACCTTTCTCAACAGTGTTGTAAACCGGTATTTTAACAGTTCATACCAGAATCTCGTCACTTTCTTTGCATCCGACAGGCAGGTTTCTTTACAGGATCTGGAAGAGATCAGAAAGCTGGTGGATATTGAAATTCAAAAGAAAAAAGACCATGACTGAAATTTTGCTGTATCTGGTTAAAGTTGCCCTTGGGCAAACCGTGATGTTTGCTTTTTACAGGTTGTTCCTGGCCAGAGGCACGTACTTTCACATCAACAGGTTCTTTCTGCTGTCTGCGATTGTCCTTCCCCTTCTCTTTCCGCTTGTCAGGATCGGTTCTGTGCCGGGAGGTGAAGAACGTATGGTATCCATGATTGCACAACAGATATACCTGCCTGTTCTTCAGATAAATATCAGGAGTGACGGGCAGATCTGGATCAGGCTTTTCACGGTGCTCTACCTCGGCGGGATGCTGTTTATGGCTATGCGTCTGGCAAGGGTTATCAGTAGCATTGTTGAAGTGCACAGCCACACGTATCCAACCCATAATGGTGAACATACCCTTAGAATCAGCCGTGTTTCACTGCCTCCGTTTTCGTTCTTCAGAAATATCTATCTGGATGAAGGTACCTATTTCAGCCCGGAAAGTCATTCCATTTTGCTGCACGAAAAGGTGCATGTTGCACAAATGCACAGTTTGGATCTTGCTTTGGCGGAACTTAACGCCCTGCTTACCTGGTTCAATCCGGTGGGCAGGATCATCATATCTGCACTGAAAGAGACCCATGAGTACCTGGCCGACGCTGCTGTATCGGAGCAAACAGCAGACAAGGCCGGATACTGCCAGCTCCTTTATTGTCAAACCGTTGGTGTGCAACAGGGTCTTGCCAACTATTTCAACCATTCATTAACTTTAAAACGTATTACGATGATGACAAAATCAAAATCAGGCCGGTATGCCGGCCTCAAAGTGCTGCTGGCAGTACCGGTTGTGATGCTGCTGATAATGGCTTTGGGTTCCTACAACCAGGCGGGTGCTTTGGTTTCACCTGCTGACTACCTGCGTCAGGCACAGGATCCCTTCAACAACCTTCCGGATGATACCGCAAAATACACCAACCCCGAAAAGCAGCCTGAATATCCAGGCGGACAGGATGCCCTGATAAAATTCCTGATCAGCAATATCAGGTATCCTGAAGCAGCCCGGGAAAAGGGGATTCAGGGTACCGTGCACGTTCAGTTTACGGTGGATAAACAGGGTAAAGTGCAGAATATCAGTATTAAAAAAGGTGTTGATCCCTTGCTGGATGCCGAGGCCATACGGGTTATGGGTATTATGCCCGACTGGAATCCAGGGAAGGTTAAAGGGAAGCCGGTAAACATGGTGATGGTGCTGCCGGTTGCTTTTGTCCTTGACAACAAGAAGAAGTAGGCAGAGAACCCGCAGCATTGCCAACAGCGCCGGTATTCGGGGTGACAGGATTTTCACGGATGGAGACCCGGAACCGATAGAACAAATACCTTTTTGAATGCGGCACAACCCGGAACAAGGACGATCGGGGGTTGTGCCGCTTTTTTTTTGTGGGTTTTGTATGAATTCAGGAATCACTCCGGCTTTATCTCATGTCTTTTGTGTAAATTGCCTTCAATTTGTGGTTTAATGCATTGTAAATCAATCAGGAGATAAATATGTTTAAAATATTCTCTGTATTGTTAAACAAAACTTGTGTATAGCGGTTTATCTGTGGAACAACAAAGAAAAAAACCGAAATATGATTCTTCATGTATTTTATTCAAAAGTTAAGCTCTGGATAGTAGTAAGATTTAAAGCGGCAGGTCTTTTATTAGCCTTGATGGCACTACTGTCGTGGTTCCCTTTTAATCAGGTTTCGGCCCAGAAAGGGATCATCAAAGGGCGCGTTTTTGATGCACAATCCAATACCCCTGTCCCCTTTGCCAGCGTCGTTTTGGCAGAGACCACCATCGGAGCTACCAGCGACCTCGACGGCAACTTCATCATTACGGGTGTTGAACCCGGTTTCCGAAGGTTGCGGGTAAGTTCTGTGGGATTCGAAACCCGGTTGACGGAAGAATTTATGGTCACCAATGCCCTCACGGCTTTCATTGATGTTCCCATGGAGAAGAAGATTTTAAAGATAGATGCAGTGGTGGTTACCAGTTCCATTTTTCGCAAGGAGGCCGGCAGCCCGGTTTCGGTGCGTACCATAACCCTCAGCGAGATCGAAAAGAGTCCGGGCGGCAACCGCGACATCAGCAAGGTGATACAGTCGCTGCCAGGGGTGGCTTCCGGCGTATCTTTCCGTAACGATGTGATTGTGCGTGGGGGAGGAACCAGCGAGAACCGCTTTTACCTCGATGGCATGGAAATTCCCAACCTGAATCACTTTGCCACTCAGGGAGCCTCCGGTGGTCCTGCAGGCATCATCAATACCGACTTTCTTTCTGAAGTAAGCTTTTACAGCGGTGCTTTCCCGGTTAACCGTGGAAACGCCCTGAGCTCGGTGATCGACATGAAACAGGTGAATGGCAATCAGGAGAAAATCAGTTTCAGAGGTTCCGTAGGGGCGACCGACTTGTCCCTTACTGCGAATGGACCCATAGGCGAGAAAACCACCTATGTTTTTTCCGTGCGCCGCTCCTACCTTCAGTTCCTGTTTGCAGCTATTGGCCTTCCGTTCCTTCCCACCTACACCGATTACCAGGTTAAAGTTCGTTACAAGATTGACAAAAAGAACGACATCACCTTCCTGAGCCTGGGTGCCCTGGATAAGTTTGCCCTGAATACCGGCATCGAAAATCCTACTGAAGAACAAGCCTATATTGTAGGTTACCTCCCCGTAAACAACCAGTGGAATTATGCCATTGGCGCCGTGTACCGCCATTATGGGAAAGATTTTACCGATACCTGGGTGCTCAGCCGCAATATGCTCGACAACCAGCAGTTAAAATATGCCAACAACGATGACTCATCCGAAGATAATCTCGTGCTTGATTACGTTTCGCAGGAGATAGAAAACAAGCTTCGGTATGAAAGAAAGGGGAAAGCCTGGGGTTACGATGTGCTTTTTGGTGGCGGACTGGAGTATGCAAAATACATGAACAACACTTTCAGGAAAACCTTCGGACAGGGTGAATTTATTGTGGTTGACTACAACAGCTCCCTCGATCTGTACAAGTGGAGCGGATTTGCTCAGGCGTCACGCGCTTTTCTGTCTTCTCAACGGCTCAATATGTCGCTGGGTTTCCGTTTCGATGGCAACAGCTATTCCGAAGCCCTGGCCAATCCTTTGCCGCAGTTTAGCCCCAGATTTTCAGCATCTTATCTGCTGAAGGAAAAGTGGACCGCCAATTTCAACCTCGGCAGGTTCTACCAGCTCCCACCCTATACCACTCTTGGGTTCAGAGATACTCTCGATAATTTGGTAAACAAGGATAACGATCTGAAATACATTCGGGCGGATCACATCGTAGCCGGAATCGACTATCAGCGCACATCCAATTCCAAGCTCTCGCTCGAAGGTTTTTACAAGATGTACAACAACTATATGTTCTCGGTGTCTGATTCTGTTTCGCTGGCCAGCAAGGGAGCCGACTTTGGCAGCTTTGGCGATGAGGAGGTTACCAGTACCAGCCAGGGCAGGGCTTATGGTCTCGAAGTGCTTTTCAGGGAGCGAAACCTCAAGGGTTTTAACATCATTCTATCGTATACTTTTGTAAGAAGCGAATTTCTGGAGAAAGACGATAAATGGGTCTCATCGGCATGGGATAGCCGCCACCTGCTGAATCTTGTGGTACAGCGCAAGTTCGGAAAATGGGATGCAGGGTTCCGTTGGAGGTATTCCGGTGGCATTCCCTACACCCCTTTCGATACCGAGTACTCAGCGTTTAAAGATGTGTGGAATACAAATTTCAGGGGGTATCTGGATTACGACCAGTACAACCAGGCTCGCCTTAAACCATCGCACCAACTCGACATCCGTGTCGACAGGCAGTTTTATTTCGACAGATGGTCGCTGATGCTGTATGCTGATGTCCAGAACGCCTATAACTTCCAGTCCGATTCGGCGCCAACCTACATCCTGGCAAAAGATGCCAATGGAATGCCCCTTACCGATCCGCAGGATCCGTCGAAGTATGTGCTGAAGAAGCTCAGTACCGGAGCTGGCACGGTGTTGCCAACGATTGGAATAATCATAGAAATTTAATTAGAAATTAGAAATTAGAAATTAGAAATGAGAAATTAGAAATTTCTGACGAGATTATTTCAAGGATGTTAATGATTCAATATTTTATAAATCAGATCAATATGAATAGAAATAGGATGTTCAGCAGAGTATTTGTGAAACCGTTTGGATGGGGGATGTTGGTTTTAGTTGCATTGATTTCAACGGTGTTTGTGTCGTGCCGGGGGGGTAAAACCGCGGCAGATCCAATGCCTGCCGACAGGATTGCATCCGGTGCCGACTCAACTGGCACTATGCTCGAGGTGTATTTCACCCGCGGGAAGTCACACAACCATCCGCTGATGGTTTTCTGGCTCGAAGATGAGGCAGGTAACTATCTGAAAACCTTGTATGTGGCTCGTTCAATCGGGAAAGGGGTTTATAGCTATGGGGCAACAGACAAAGGTGCCTGGATGTCGGGCCCCATTCAGCGGCCTGCTGCCCTTCCGCATTGGGCGCACAAGAGAAATATAAAAAATGAGCTGGGCAACTACATCCCATCGCCTGCGATGCCGATGCCTGATGCGGTAACCGGAGCTACC
>CAZJZF010000039.1:0-11281 GCA_964550385.1 uncultured Lentimicrobiaceae bacterium
TGAAGGCAGCATTCAAAAAGGGCAACCTGAACTTCAGTATAGAGGAATGGCTGCCGATCAGGAAGGGTTTGCAGGCTGGGATGCCGATGGCACCGGCCCGGAGCCCAAAGGCAATGGACATGGCGGACAGTTATTCTACATTGCTTCAAGAGATTATGATAGCATTGATCCTGATCCGAATGCTTGTTTTGCCCATTTCCTCGACAGTGGTATGTGTGGGTTTCAGCATCTTGCTTTACAGCTGGCCTATCGGGGATATACAGTAAATCAGATCAGGCTCAGGATGGGATTACGCGATCTGGGGGAGGATATACAGGGGGAAGACTGGACTATGACAGGGAGCATGCATACGGTTAATTTTTACCGAGGATTAGTCCTTGCAGAACTCAACGGAGAACCTCTCGTTGGATTTGTCTGTGATACGGCTGAAATTACCCAGAATGGAGCAAATCCCGGGCTGGGCTGGTGGGGCACCTCGGCAAAAACGTTTATGTTTAATGCATCGGGCGACGCCTCGGCAAATGTAAGAGCTGTTGCGGATGCTTTCTTCAGGGATATGGAGAACCGGCAGGTTCATTCCGTAACATCGTTGGTCACTGCAGCACCCGGAACCTTCAACGTCAAGGGAAGGAACGGTGGTTTCTGGCAAACCAATGAGGCAAAACTAGTCTTCTCCGAAGGGCCGGGAACAATTATTGGATCAGGTTCAGTATCGGGTCATTGGACAATGGCCGGGCATCCGTATATTGTTACCGGCGATATCTTTATCCCTAACGCACAAAGCCTGCTTATTGATCCGGGTGTTTGGGTGAAATTTTCTGATCGCGTTCACTTTAAAGTACACGGCTCTCTTCAGGCTCTCGGTGATTCCTCAAACCGTGGAAGCATTGTTTTCACAGCAGTAAACCCTGATCTGGGTTGGGGCCATATCGAATTCGATAATACTGCAACGTATAATCCTGAATCCATATTCAGTTATTGCATATTTGAATATGGATCGGCACCCCCTCCTGTTCCTGTTTCCTCTCCGTTTAATTGTGGCGGTGCTCTGGCAATAAACAATTACAGCAATATCACTATATCGAATTGTCTTTTCCATCACAACAAAGCCATGTATGATGGCTACTGGGGCGCCAGTGGAGGAGCCATTGCCATCATGAACAGTAGCCCTTCCATTATCAATTCGGTTTTCAGGGAAAATACATCGTATTGTGGAGGAGCATTGGGAACCACAGGTAATTCTTCCCCTACGGTGGCAAATTGTGTTTTTTTCAAGAACCAGGCATTGCTGAGCGCCAGCCATTTATACGGTGGGGGTGCCGTTGTAATTCATGATGGTTCAGAAACAATATTGGTGAATAACTTGTTTATAGAGAACCATGCTGAATATAAGGGAGGTGCAGTTGAGATTGTGAGTGGGTCGAAACCAGAATTAATCAATAACATCTTCTGGAATAATACAGCACCCGCCTACCCTCAGATATTTATCTCATCAAACAACTGCCATGTAAATCTGAAATACAACAATATCCAGGGTGGGCAGTCTGGTATAGGTCCTTATGGTATTGGCACCGGTGTGTACGAAAACAATTTGGATACAACCCCATTATTTCACGATCCGCTGGCCTGTAATTTTCAGCTGGGTGCCGGGTCTCCTTGTATCGACAGAGGTATTCCTGATATTACAGGGTTGAATATTCCCCCGGATGATTTGATTGGAAACTGGCGTATATGGGATGGAGGAACCGGTGTGGTACGCATTGATATGGGACCCTTCGAGTATAATGCCCCGAAGTATATAGGGATCAATCATAACTATGTGGTAAAAGGAAGCGCGAATTTACAATGCTACCCCAATCCCTTTGAATCGGAGGTTGTATTGAAATATACACAATCCGAAAGTGTACCGGTAAAACTGATGGTGATAAATTCTCTGGGGCAAATGGTTGCGGTGTTGAATAATATCCCTCAGGAAACCGGAACGCATGAAATACATTGGTTTGCTGGAGATCTGCCGGCAGGGGCTTACTTTATCCGAATGCAGATGGGGATGAATGTAATGGTCGCCAGATTGCTCAAAATCGATTAGATGCATCGGTTAATGCCCCCTCCCGCACGAGAGATCTGGAAGGGGAATACTGGTTTTGTGAAGAATATTGCAGTCAGGATTTTGATTTTCACAAAAAAAAGTGTATTTTAGTGGAAACTTTCTTCATGATAAGAACTGTCATCATCGATGATGAGTGCCTTGTTGCTGACAATATCCGCAGGATTATTGAAGAATATTGTCCCAATGTTTCAGTAATGGCTACCGCCGAAAGCGTTAAGGCGGGTGTTGCAGCCATTAATGAACTTGAGCCTGATCTGGTTTTGCTGGACATACGAATGCCTGATGGGAGCGGTTTCGATCTGATCAAACATTTTAACAGGCCCGATTTTAAGGTGATTATCATATCGGGATATATGGAATATGCTATCAGTGGCTATAAATACGGTGTGGTCGATTATATTCTTAAACCCATTGATGAGGAGGCTTTGATACTTGCTGTAAACAGAGCTGATGATCTCATCCGGCTTGAAGAGAAGATGAGGTTTAAGGCTATTGAAGAAAACCTGCAATCGTTGAACAAAACCAGTAAGATCTTACTGAAAACAAGCGAGCAGATACATCTGATCAATACAGCTGATATCATCCGGATTGAAGCAGATGGGAACTATTCCACTTTCTTTATCCAGGATGGCCGAAAAATTCTGGTTTCAAAGCCTATCGGGGAGTACGAGAATGCTTTGCTGGACAAAGGATTTCACAGAATTCACAAGACACATGTCATCAATATTAATAAGCTAAGTTATTTCGACAAGACTGATGGAGGAGAGGTGAAAATGACGGATGGATCGATGGTGCCTGTTGCATCGCGAAAACGTGATATGTTGTTTGACCTTTTCGGAAACCTCGCCTGATTCACTGCGCTCCTTCAGATTAAATGAAGGGTTGAAGTTTCATGAATAATCCAGGAAAATGACCGAGGATCAAAAGGTTTCCGGATCACAGGATGTAACCGTTATGTGCCTTTCTTTCAGTGGTTTCTCAGATGACGACCAGGGATCGGATCCGGCATCGACTGCATCTTTCATGGGTCAGTGTATCATGCTTGCAAATCAGGTCATCAGCCTGTACGGAGGAAAGACTGATAAATATCTGGGCGAGAGAATTATTGCATTCTTTGGATTGGATCGCGACAGTAGCAGAGCTCCTCTCCTGACCATTAGAGCAGCTTTTGACGTGTTGCAGAAGTTCTCAGAGTTAAAATCTGAATTGGTAATACCTGAATCTTTCAATATCAGAATTGGAATATTTTCGGGTGAAGTATTTATTGCAGTGCTTGGAGCCGGAACCCAGCTTCAGGAGAATTTTTTTGGTGAATCAATCAGGCTTGCATCTCATATCTGCAGTCTGGCATCGTCGGGCCAAATCCTGGTCGGGGCGAAATGCCGCGAACAGGCCATGCATAATTTTGATTTTCAAACCCTTGAACCTGTACCTGTAAAAGGGTATAAGAAACCGGTTCCTGTGTATGCAGTATCTGAACGAAAAAAGGAAACGCAATTATCCTCTGTGCAAAGTGGCAGAATTATTATCTCATCACTAGTGGGTCGTAAAGAGGAGATCGCAATTCTTGAAGACTCAGTAAAACAATTGCTTAATGGAAGAGGCGGAGTTGTGAATATCGAAGGGGAGGCTGGAATTGGTAAATCAAGATTAATGGCAGAGTTAAGAGCCAGTGCGATGATGAGCAGAGTTGTCTTATTTGAAGGTCGCTCATATTCTGAAGGTAAAAACCTTAGCTTCCATCCCATTATACAGATCATTAAATCATGGTCCGGTATCATAGAGGCCGACAGCCCGGTGGCTGCATACAATAAACTACAGGCAAATATCACCAGAATATATCCTGAACAGGCCAAGGAAATTATTCCATTTGTAGCCACAATGATGGGTTATCCTATGGATCCGGAAGCATTGGTTCGAATACAGGGAATTGAAGGTGAGGCACTTGAGCGATTGATCCTGAAGAATATCAGGGATCTGCTTGCAAGGGCTGCAGATGTTGTTCCAGTGGTTTTGATTGTTGAGGATGCCCATTGGGCTGATCTTTCTTCAGTATCGTTCATGGAATCAATGTTTAAGTTGGTTAGAAATCACAGGTTGTTGTTCATTAACATTTTCAGGCCCGGATTTAAAGAAACGGGAGAGCGGCTGAAACTATTCTTACAGGAAAACCTGGCGGATTATTACAGAGAAATGAAACTGGGCAACTTGAACCAGGAAGAATCGTCCATTTTAATCAGTAATCTTCTTAATCAGTCTGGTCTGCCTGAGGATATCCATCAACTGATTCTGAAGCGGTCGGAAGGTAACCCGTTTTTTATCGAAGAGGTAATTCGATCCTTTATTGACGAAGGGCTGGTAGAAGTACGGGAGAACGCATTCATTGTTACAGATAAGGTGCAGTATGCCAATATTCCGGAAACCATTGATAAAGTTATTTTGTCCAGAATCGATCGGTTGGATGAGAAAACAAAAGGGCTTCTTCGTACAGCTTCAGTAATTGGCCGGAATTTTTACTACAAAGTGCTGGAGGAGGCAGCGCAAACTATAGAGGAGCTTGGAAGCAGGCTTCAATACCTTAAAGAAACGCAATTGCTGAGTGAACATCAGAGTAAAGAAGAGGTAGAGTTTCTGTTTAAACATGCTCTTGCACAGCAGGCTACCTACGACTCCATCTTGCAAAAGACAAAAAAAGAGCTTCACCTTAAGATTGCAAGATCAATTGAGAAGGTATTTTCTGATAAGTTAGCAGGTTTTTACGGTGTTCTTGCCATGCACTACGAGAAGGCTGAAGTGCCCGAAGAGATGGAAAAATACCTCATTAAAGCGGGCGATGAGGCTTTCAGCTCTGGTGCTTCCAGTGAAGCGTTGAACTATTACCTCAAAGCCATTAAAAATCTGCAGGTTAACAAGTTGGATGAAGCTTCATTGGACAGGCAGAGGGATATCGAAATAAAAATCGGTTTTGCGCATGAAGCGGCAGGTAACAACATTGAGGCTACCGAATGTTTTACGCGGATTATCACTACCTATTACTACCACAAAAATGCCTTCCCAACATCTCAGATTCGCAGTGCTGCCAACACCTTGTTCAATATGGCAAGTTTTCTCTTTAAGCTATATTTCAGATCTCTATATTTCAGAAGGCAACCGGGGAAGGAGTTCGATCAATATGTTAAAGTGCTTTCTCAATGGGGTCAGGCATTAGCAACCTATAATCCCAGACGATTCTTTTTCCAGGCTTTCTATTTTCTTAAAAGGCTTTCCAATTACGACATTTCTTCATCGGTGTATGGTTTGTCATTGTTTATCGAATGTGCCCCTCTCTTCTTATGGACCGGCATCTCATTAAAAATTAGCGGGAAGATGCTTCAGCAATCAAAAAAGCTGAAAGCTGAGAGTCATCCCGTTTCGTTAATTCATTATCGGTTCACTCAAAAAATGCAGGATTATCATTTGGGAATTTTCGAAGAGGATCAGGATCTGGAGAATGTCTTTCAAACCGGTATGCGGATCGGTGAATTCTGGCCTACAACCATTTACATTGTGTACTGTGGTTATGTGTGTATTGAGAAGGGTAACTATCAGGGATTTTTAGCGATGCTCGATAAACTTAAAGAAATTGCGGATTCTTTCGATAACAGCCATGCTCAGGCTCAGTTTTATCGTTTGTCGGCGGCAGGTAATCTGAAATTCAGAAAACTCGATCAGGTGTTTGAGGCAACTCAAAATGGTATCGTGTACACTAAAAAAACAGGTCATTTTACGGCACTGTTGATTATCTGGTGCATAAAGTCCCAATTACATGCTTTGAGGAAAGAAGCTGAGGAGGCCAGAATGGCATTTGCTGAAGCCGATAATTTGATCCATGACAAAAAGATAATTCCCACCTATTATGTGCATTACCTGCAGGCAAAGGCCTATCTGGAGATGCTGGAACTTGAGCTTTGCATTGCACAGAAGAAACCGGTAAAACATTGGCGGAAAGCTATCCTTGAAACACTGAAACAACTTGTTCGGTTATCGAAAACAGTACCCGGTTCAGCAATAGAAACCTGGAGGATAAAAGGCCTTCTTTTCCGGCTGATGAGTGAGCACCGAAAAGCTCTCAGGTGTTATGTTGTTTCTATGCAATCGGGCCAGCGGTATAACAGCACTCTTGAACTTGCCAGAACATGGTTCGAAGCCGGAAAATTCCTGCAGACATCAGATGCGAAACACAAAACCATCCTTGGGTTTAGCGGGAATGAATACCTGCTGAGGGCAAAAAGCCATTTCATGGATATGGATCTGTCATGGGATTTAATGAAATTTGGGAAAGAATATTGAGTCTCAGCAGAAAAGCCAATCCAAATACAAAGCATTGAAAATCATCCTTATTGGGCTTTTCGGAGTGAACTCAACCTTGATCCTTGAACGTTTGAACACTTGAACATTTGAACGCTTGAACACTTGAACGTTTGAACACCTAAATTCAGATCATTCACGAATTGGCACATTCACAAATTGGCACATTAAATTCCCGGCAGCCATTGCAGCAGCACAAACCGCTCGCTGCCTTCGGTTGATGTGCTGAAGTTTCGATACACCGGCTGATAATTTCGATAAATTACCCCATAATACCGGTTGTAGGTTGTAGGATCATTCTGTAGCTGCTGCCAGAGTCTTCTTCCAAGATCACCAACCGGGGCATAATATTCCGAAAGAAAAAACCATCCTCCCTCCAGGGCTGATTGTGACAGTCCAAAAGGCGGAGATCCCGATCCTCTGCCATGATATCCAACCCGGTACCATCCGTTATCGCCGTTGAGATAGTTGGCAAACAGCATCCTTGCCGTATCTGTATATACCACATGATAGAACTGATGAGCCAGCGCTTCAAGGTATTTCGGGTAGGGGAGTGTTATGGGAACGGTGCCCGATGCCTGATCCATGGCATTGAATACGAAGAAAAACCGGCGGGCATGGCTGATGTCCCAGGCAGCATCTGTGGATTTCTGCTCCTTCATCCCATCCGGAGGATAGACGGTGTCGGTATACAGGGCATACCGGTGATCTCTGTAATCGCGGTACAAACCATTGTCGAAAGCAAAACCCTGCAGCATTGAGTCCGCCACGGAGATCGGTCGTAATTCAATACGGCTCTCCACAGTGGCTTCCGCCTCCTTCAAATACGCATGGTAGGCTGCCAGATCTTCGGATGAAACCGGCACCCTTATGGGATCCAGAGCGTTGGCTGCAAGCACCTGAGCCAGTCCGGCCATGATCATCAGGTCGGAGTCGAAAATGGTTTTGCAAACCACCGGCTTGAACCGGAAACTCCGTTCCTGCTTCAGTTGCAGAAAGTCCCGGTGGTTGTAGGCGCCTTTCGCGCAGCCCCACCCCGAGAGTCTGAAAGATCTGGTTTCCAGAATCCACCGTTTGTAATGATGCTCCAGAAGTATAGAGGGGAAAACTTTTATCAATGAATCAAGCATCGGATACCTTCCTGCAGGCAGCGATGCTCCGATGCGCAGCACCTGAGCTGCGAGAAACAAAAACTGACTGCTCGAGAGGTGGTACTCCTCCCGCACCAGAAGGGTCGTGTCCTTCAGTTTCAGTTTCTTGGTATACAGCCACATACGGTAACTTCGCCCCAAATCCACCGAGTCGGATCTACGGAAGTTGTTTAGCGGATACCACCGAACCTCACGCAAGGTTCCTGTACCTGCCAGAATTACACCTGCCACCGAATCAACCAGGCCCCATGCCTGTTCCCGCTCTGCCCGCACCAGCAAAGGGTTCAGAAAGGTTTGGATATCATAGATCGCAGAAAACTGATCCTTCGCTGCATGCCGGCACAGAAACCCATACTCGCGGTGAAAAATTTCGCAGGCCAGATTCCAGGGGACGTTGTTTGAACTTCCCTGAGAGGAAACAGTTAAATGACAAACAAATAAAAGGATAAACAAACTAACACTTTTCCTCATGCCTATACGATTACGCTCCAAAGGTAAGACTTAGATTTCATTTTTATCCGTAGATTTGTTTTCCGAAGGCAATCTATCGCGCAAGGAAATAGCCAGAGAGTGATGAGTTATAAGTTATGAGTTATGAGTGAGAGAAAAGGTGCAATGGTCAAACAAAGTTTTCAGTTTTCAGTGCGTATTGTCATTTTAAACACTTTGACAATCTGGCTTTTTCTCATCCCGGGTCTGCTGGTTGGGCAGTACTACGACGCCGGACATGAGCCGGGAAGCATACGCTGGAAGGTCATTCAAACTCCCTCTTTCCAGTTGCTGTATCCCGATACCCTGGAGGAGGCAGGCCATGCAGCTGCACTGGCGCTCGACAGAGCTATCCTGCAACTCGACACCTTTTTCTCCCGTCCGCTGAGGCCGTTGCCGGTGGTACTCCACAACCAAAAGAGCATCTCCAATGCTTTTGCCGGCTGGGCTCCGTCGAGGATGGAGTTTTACACCATTCCGCCCCCCGACGGCTATGCACACCTCTGGCTCGATCAGCTCTGTATCCACGAATCGACCCACTGGCACCAGTACAGCAGAATGTATCAGGGGGTTACGGGGTTGGGCGGCAAGCTCCTGGGCGAACACTTCCCGGCAATGGTGATGGGTTTGTACATCCCCTTCTGGGCCATCGAAGGGGAGGCGGTTTATTTCGAAACCCTCTTTTCCGATGCCGGTCGCGGCAGAGAGGCCCCCTTCGAGCAACTGATGCGAGCCCGGCTGTCTAACCGAAAGCCCTACAGCTACGACAAAGCCTACCTGGGTTCCTTTCGCACCCTCACCCCCGATCATTACGAGCTTGGTTACCAAATGGTAGCGTTTGGCATTCGGCAATTTGGGCCGCTGATGTGGGACTCCGTGTACCGCTATGTGGCCCGCAATCCGCTCAATCCATGGGCTTTCACCACCGGCATGAAGCGGATCACCGGCATGGGAAAGGCCAGGTTTTACCGTGCCGCCATGCGCGACCTTACCAACGCCTGGAGAGCAGCCGATTCTGCCCTCGCCCCCGATACCCTGCCTGCGGTACTCAAAACCGATAACCGATGGAGCCGCTACCGGCATGCGGTCCCCTTCAGCTTCGGCGACATCGCAGCCCTGAAGCTCACGCCCGACGAAATCCCCACACTGGTGAAAATATCCCGAAACGGCGACGAGCAGGTGCTGTGCCATCCGGGATATACCTTCGGCGACGGTTTCTCACGCTGCGATCGGCGCCTGTGGTTTACGGCCCTCTCGCGCCATCGACGATGGCCAAACATCGAGTATTCCGATATCTGGGTGTATGATTCTGAATACGATACCCTGGCACGAATCTCCCGCAACGACCGCTTCTTTTCTCCGGTAGAGGATCCTGTAACCGGCGAATTGTATGCGATCCGCTACCTGCCCGATCACCGTTTTTCCCTCGCAAGGATGAGCTCCGATGGTGAAATCTATCACCAACACGTGTTACCGGCCGGTTGGGAGGCATCCCATGCCGCCTGGTGGCCGGGCCTGGACAGGCTGGTGCTGGTGGTAACAACACCCAACGGAAAGGCACTGTATATCTGGGATGGCTACGATCATTTTACTCCGATAACGCCCTTCACACGTGCCAACATCAGCCATCCGCAGGGGTATAAGCAAGGAGTGATGTTTCAGGCAGCTTTCAACGGAATTTCCCAGATTTACCTGTACCAGCCCGGCACCGATCAGGTGTACCGGATCACCAGCAGCCGGTTCGGAGCATTGTACCCTTCGCCCGACCTGAACGGCGACCTGCTGTTTACCCGTGTGCACCCCTTTGGGGAGGAGTTGTGTACCCTGCAACCCGAACAGTTTCTGATGGAACCTGTGGAGTGGCCCGAAATGGCTTCCGGCTTCGTGATGGCTGCACACATGAAATCTCCCGATGCCATCCCGGATAGCGGCGCATCTTCCGGTAAATCTGCGGATTATGTGGCTGAAAGGTACAAGCCAGCCCGCGAACTCTTCCGCTTCCACTCCTGGTCGGTGCCGGTTTCGATAGACCCTGCGGCAGAAACCGTAAAGCCAGGCTTCAGCATATTGTCCCAAAATACCCTCAGCACCGCCTTTTTCAGAGGTGCACTCGACATCGATCCTGCCAGCCCGACTGCTGACCTCAATACCTCATTTACCTACAAGGGGTTCTGGCCCTGGATTTCGGTTAAGGCAGGAAATGCATGGGTTACCTACCATAGTGGTGATACGGCCATTGGAAATTTTTCTTACAGCAGACCCTATGCCGACATCACCCTTCAACTGCCCCTCAACTTTCTGAAACGTCACCGGAGCAGATACCTCCGCCTTGAAACCGGGGCTTCTGTATTGTCTTTCACACACCTGCAAAACACGCACCCTCAGTTCATCCGGGGAAGCATGTTTTATGGCCACTCAGCACTGTATTGGTCAGCCCTCCGCCGGATGGCTGAAAAGGATATCTACCCCAGGTATGGATGGGGTTTTTCGCTTCGGTCGGTGTACTCCATGGGAGGCAGCCTCGATGCCGGCACTGTGATCGGAGCACGCTCATTTTGGTATCTGCCGGGAATCCTTGCCAATCAAGGCATTAGAATGGAATTGGGTTTTCAACAGAGAATCGATGGCAAAGATCTGGAGTTCAACAGGGTTATTGCATTGCCGCGAGGACATCCTTACCTTGATTCAGTCAACACTGCAGCTACCTTTTCCTGCAACTACACTTTACCCTTGTTGTATCCCGACCTCAGCATCCCGCCACTCATTTACCTCAAACGGATTTCAGCCACCGCTTTCATCGATCTGCTGGTTCCTGTAAAGCTAAGCCCCGAACCTTACTACAGTTATGGGGTTGAGCTGCTTGCCGATGTGCACTTGCTGCGCCATTTTGCTCCTTTCCAGATAGGGTATGGCATCGCTATCCGCGACGATAAAACCCTTTGGCAGTATCCGCTGTTTGGAGTGAGTTTTAGTATTTAAGTCGAATTTGTCTCAATGTACTTGACGGTTCTCTGAGATCTTTTGCACGAGTTTTTTTCGCGCAGAGTTCGCGGAGTTAACGCAAAGTTCGCGGAGTTTGCGCAGATGCGTAGAGTGGAATATTTACTCCTGGAGTGTTTCTTTGCGATCTTCCATCTAACTAATTTCTTGCGGAGTCATTAGATCGTTGATATTCAGATTCATT
>CAZJZF010000040.1:0-11047 GCA_964550385.1 uncultured Lentimicrobiaceae bacterium
CCTTCGGCTTTGGCAGCTTTGTTTTTCAGGTTCCTGCCAATACCACCTTTTATACCCAACGACTTGACGTACGTGATTCTCTGGGTGTTTTTGTAGACGTGCTTGCCGGTATTGATGTGATTAAAAACGAACTCTTCTGGATATTCGAATCTATAGATCCTCTCACAGGGCAGTCTCCGATCGATGCCAGGGTGGGTTTTCTGCCTGTTAACGACAGCGTTTTCCGCCGAGGCGAAGGTTATGTAAGCTACACCATCCTGCCAAAAACCACCGTAACAAGCGGTGATACCACAGTAGCCCAGGCAGTGATTGTTTTTGATATAAATGAGCCTATTGCAACCAATGTCTGGAAAAACACCATCGATGCGCTGCCCCCCACCAGCCATGTGGTTGACAATTTCACTACCTATTCCGATACCACTGTCATCACCATTAATTTTTCAGGATCTGATGACATAAATGGAACAGGAATAAAGAGTTACAGGTTATATTACTCGAAGAACAACGGACCCTACACTTTTCATCAGGAGTTTGATGCCGATACCATTGCCACTTTCAATACCACCTCCGGATATTACAGATTCTTCAGCATTGCCGTAGATTTTGTGGGGAACGAAGAACCGATGAAGACCGTTCCTGACGCAGATATCAATATCATCAGTAATCTGAGGTACAGCATTGATGGACTATTATCCTACAAAAACTTCAATGCAACACCTTTACAGAATTCTCTGGTATATCTGAAAGAGATGTCCGGAACCCATCTCGATAGCCTGTTCACCGATTCAACCGGATACTATCAATTCGAAGATATTCGCACAGGATCATACATTCTTGATGGTGCTGTAAACCTGCCCTGGGGCGGAGTGAATGCTACCGATGCACTCATCATTAACCGGAGTGCCATTCAGATGATTACCCTTGATGATGCGCAAAGCAAGGTTGCTGATGTGAATGCTTCGGCCACGATAACAGCCACCGATGCCCTGCTTGCCCTCAGACGGGGCCTCGGGCTGGATAACTCCTTCGTTTCCGGCGACTGGTATGTAATTCCTGATACAGTGCTGGTGCTCGGAGACTCCCTTTTGAACCACCCTGTATTTGCCCTGTGTTATGGCGACGTGAACCGCAGCTTTCAACCGGCTAATGCCAAGATGTTTAAAAGTTTAACACCGGTATATGAAGGTGTTACGGAAATATCTGACCGTGAATTTATTTATCCGGTGTATACTGTAAATCCCTCACAACTGGGGGCAATTACCTTAACCATCGGATACCCGGCCGATCAGGTTGAAATCAGGGGCATTACATACAAAGGTAAGGACATGCTATACAATGATTTAGGCGGTGTTCTCAGAATTGGATGGCAGGATCCCAAAGGCGAGCCTTTCTCAGAGAAAGAGATGATGCTGGGAATAAAAATGAGGCAGCTTAACAGCGTAATATCGGAAAGTATGCTGCAACCCACTCTGCTGGAACCCTCTGAACTGGCAGACCGTGATGCCAATATCCTGTGGGGATCTCAGATAGTGATGCCAAAGATCCACCTGATTACTGCCGATCCGGCAAACTTCATCTTCCTGGGCAATTATCCTAACCCCTGCGACCAATATACCCGGTTCCAATTCCAGATTCCGGCAAAAGGCAAGGTTGAAATCAGGGTATTCAACACCCTGGGTGAACTGGTAAAAATCGTTGACGGTGGCGACATAGATGCCGGCGAACATCAGGTGGAGATTGGAACTGCTGATATGGCTACTGGTGTATACCAATACATGATGAATATACGTACCTCTGCCAGGGAATACAGTGCCAGCGGAAGGTTTATTATAGGAGCCAGAAAATAATTCTGTAAATCGAGAAAATGAAACTCCCGGTAAGTACCTTTTACGTAATCCTCTGGATCGGAATGCTATCTCCGGCACTTAGCCGTGGGCAAGCCATCCGGCTATCGATGGATACGGTGGAAGGATGCCCGGGAGACACAATCGAAGTGCCAATTTGGGTATACAATTTCAATAATGTGGGTGCTGTAACCCTTATTATTCAATACAATCCTGCAGAACTTGTTTATGACACCACACTGGCTTGTCATCCACAACTCCCCGGAATGCTTGTAAACAAGATGAGCGGGAGTATTGACGCCATTGGGTTCTCCTGGTTCTCCTTCAACATGAATGGCGTTCATCTGGGTGACACCAGTATTGCGACCATGAGGTTCATCAAACAATCCGATTTTACCCAGCTCCATTTTACCTCACAATGTGAAATTGCTGATCCTGTCGGAGCTCCGTTGCAGGTTATATACCAGGATGGTGCCATCGTGGCAAATCTGCCTGACATTCTCCATCAGCCGGAAGATGCCATTTTAAAACCAGGCAACAATGCCCAATTTACCCTGATCCCTGCCAAACCAGGTATTCTCTTCAAATGGTTTGGAAATGAAGGTGACTCGATATGGAAAGAGTTGTCTGACAGCGGAATCTACAGTGGCACCAAAACCTCCATGCTTTCGGTGTTCTCAGTTGGATGGCAGCACAATGGGTGGAAATACCGTTGCTGGTTGACGGAGGGTACCTGCACCGGTTTTTCTGAAACTGCTGCTCTTTGGGTAGATACTGTTGATGCCATTGAGGAAGGTATTGGCGGGTATTTATATGAAAATTCTCCTTACCCCAACCCATTTGCAGCATACATATACATACCCCTGCCTCAGAATGCACTTAAAAAATGTACTTTTGCCCTCTTTGATCTGATGGGCAGACTGGTGAAGAGCGATTATGAAGATAATGGATCACAAAAATCACAATCCTTCTATACAATGTGGACTACGGGTGAATCACCTGGATCATATATACTTGTTATTCAATTTATTGACATTGCCGGTGTTTCTAAAACCTATCGGCATCATCTGTATGTAAAATAATCAAACCGAATACGATGAAGACACTTTTCAGGATCATCACACTCTGTATTTTTGCTATTAGTTTTCCATCAATGCTCTTTAGCCAGACCTTAAAGATTGACACGGTTGAATCCTGCCCGGGAGATACCATCCTGGTACCTGTGCGTACCACTGCCTTTAACGGAGTTGCAGCAATGTCGCTGATCATCCCCTACAATCCATTGGTGGCAACGTTTGCAGGCATTGTTAACCTGCATCCTCTGATTGCCAACGCAATGTTCAATGCCGTTGCCATTCCAGCCCATGAAATCAGAGTAGGATGGTTTTCGTTTGGATCCGGGTCTGTCACCATTCCGGACGATAAACTGATGGACATCAAGATGATCTATCACGGAGGTGCAATGAACCTAACCTTTGATCCCAATACTGAACTTACTGATAATAACTACAATGTCCTGCAAACAGTGTACATACCCGGTTTGGTACTGAACGGACCAACCCCTGCGGTCAGTCAGCAACCCCAATCGGTTTTTGTGTGCAACGGAGTACCTGCAGCCTTTTCACTAACAGCCTCAAACACTGTAACCTATGCATGGGAAATTTTATCCGGAAGCACATGGGTGCCACTGATCAATGACCAGGTTTACAACGGTGTGAACACTCCCACCCTTGCGATTACCGCAGCATCCCCTTCGATGCATCTGAATCAGTTCCGCTGCAGACTTGATCATTTCTGCCATACTTATTCGGATATAGTAACCCTTCACGTTAGCAATCCGCTGGTGGATGCAGGTGTAGACGATACCATATGCTTCGGGGGTAACACCCTTATCTCAGCAACTATATCCGGTGGATTTGCTCCATTCAGCTACCTGTGGACTCCGGGTGGAGCAGGTTCTGCCATAACGGTAAGTCCGGGTGCCACCCAACTCTACCAGATCCAGGTTACTGACAGCATTGGATGTGTTGCAACCGATCAGGTGCAGGTGGTTGTAAGCCACCCGGCAACTACAGCCGGGGCAAACGATACCATCTGCTTCGGAGCTTCAAAAACCATTCTTGCCCAGACCACCGGTGGCATTGCACCCTACAATTACATCTGGCAGCATGGTGGAAACCAGCCCCAGACGTTAGTAACCCCTACTGCCGGGCAGACCTATGTTGTAAATGTAACTGATTTTGCCGGCTGCCCTTCATCTGCCAGTGTATATATTGAGGTAAGCCATCCTGCCGTCAATACCGGCAACGATGATACGCTCTGCATCACTGCCCAGAAAACCATCACTGCAGCCATTGCCGGTGGGTATGCTCCCTACCTGTTCAGCTGGAGCAATGCAGCCACCACACCCTCTATAGTTGTTTCGCCAGCAGTTCATACTACCTATACCGTAACCATAACCGATAGATTTAACTGTCCAGCCTCCGACCAGATCATTGTGAAGGTGAGCAACCCGATGGTTCAGGTCAATCCCAATGACACCATCTGTCTGGGGATGAATAAATCACTGACGGCCAGTACCACAGGAGGCTTTGGAACCTACCAGTATCTGTGGAGCACTTCACAAACCAGCTCCACCATCGTTGTAACCCCCACTGTTCAAACCACCTATACCGTTTCTGTTACCGATATAAAAGGGTGCCCGGTATCTGCTGCCACAACGGTGTTTGTTAGTAATCCAGTGATCGATGCAGGAGTGAATGACACCATCTGCATCGGAATACAAAAAACCATAAACTCTTCCAAAACAGGTGGTTATGCACCTTTTCAGTATGCATGGAGTCAGGGTGGCAGCACTTCTGCCATTACGGTTTCACCCAATGCATCCACCTGGTACAAAGTTACCCTGACAGATGTAAAAAGTTGTATATCTATTGATTCATTGCATATTACAGTAAGCAATCCTTTGGTAAGTGTGGGTATCAATGACACCATTTGCAAGGGAGCCACTGCCACTCTTACCGCCATACCTACCGGTGGTATCAGCCCTCTCGGATTTCTCTGGAGTAACGCATCCACCCAAGCTTCACAGCAGGTTTCCCCCATGGTAAATACCACCTATACCGTCACCCTTACGGATGTTAAAAACTGCCAGGCCACAGCTTCCAAGGCGGTAATAGTTAGCAGTCCGGTTGCCATTGCCGGGGGCGACCAGTCGGCCTGCGTTGGTGAACCAGTTACCTTCAGTGGTACCACTTCTGGTGGTTTTGCCCCATATACCTACACCTGGAACAACATCCCCGGTCAGTCGTATCAGATTACCATCACTGTCAGCACCCCGATGATTTTCAAGGTTACTGACAGGTTTAACTGCCAGGCCAATGATACAGCCTTGCTCACTGCATGGCCAAATCCGGTAATCGCTCCGATATCCGATGATACAGCCTGTTACAATACTGCAGCACCGCTAACAGTTGCTGCCTCAGGTGGTACCGGAACCCTAAGTTACCTGTGGAGCAACAGTGCCACCACCCAGAGCATCAATCCCATAATTTCCTCAAACACCACCTTCTGGGTAAGGGCAACCGATGTAAACAACTGCAAGGCATCTGATACCCTGATGGTATTGGTTTCCAATCCCTTGGTTAATCTTGGCAACAACGATACCCTCTGCAAGGGAGCCGTGAAGGCGCTTACAGCATCACCCACCGGTGGATTCACACCTTACCAGTTCGCCTGGTCCACCAGTGGAACCACCGGATCGGTGAATGTGACCGTAAATACGGATACTTGTGTGAATGTAACCGTGACTGATAAGATCGGATGCCCTGCCACCGACACCTATTGTGCGGTGGTGAGCAAGATTACAGCCAATGCCGGAGCCGATCAGGCAGCCTGCATAGGAACTCCTGTAACCTTCAACGGATCCGCCAGCCTTGGTTTCCCCCCCTACACATACACCTGGAACAACAACCCGGGGCAATCGTATCAAATTACCACAGCAGCCAATACCACCCTTATCTTCAAGGCTACCGACAAATTTAACTGCCAGGCCACCGATACAGCTCAGCTTACGGCATGGCAGAACCCTGTTATCACACCCATCCCTGACGATACCGCCTGCTTCAATACTGCAGCTCCGCTTACAGCCAATGCCACCGGAGGTACTGGTACCCTCTCCTACCTTTGGAACACCAATGCCACCACCCAGAGCATCAATCCAATAATTACCTCAAACACCACCTTTTGGGTAAGAGCAACCGATGTAAACAACTGCAAGGCATCTGATACCCTGATGGTATTGGTTTCCAATCCCTCGGTAAATCTTGGCAACAACGATACCCTCTGCAAGGGATCCGTGAAGGCGCTCACCGCATCACCCAATGGTGGATTCACACCTTACCAGTTCGCCTGGTCCACCAGTGGAACCAGCGGATCGGTGAATGTGACCGTAAATACGGATACTTGTGTGAATGTAACTGTGACCGATAAGATCGGATGCCCTGCCATCGATACCTATTGTGCGGTGGTGAGCAAGATTGCAGCCAACGCCGGAGCCGATCAGGCTGCCTGCATCGGAATTCCTGTAACCTTCAACGGAACCGCCAGCCTGGGTTTTCCACCGTATACCTATACCTGGAACAACAACCCCGGACAGAGCTACCAGATAACAACAACAGCCAATACTAATATGATTTTCAAAGCGGTTGACAAGTTCAACTGCCAGGCCACCGATACTGCCCAGCTTACTGCCTGGCCCAATCCGGTGATAACCCCCATCCCCGATGATACCGCATGCTTCAATACCGCAGCGCCCCTCACCGCAAATGCCACAGGGGGAACCGGAACCCTTAATTACCTGTGGAGTACCAACGCTACCACTCAGACTATCAACCCAATCATTACTTCAAACGTCACTTTCTGGGTAAGGGCTACCGACATCAACAACTGTAAAGGAACCGATACGATCACCGTTCTGGTAAGCAATCCCGCTGTGAGCCTCGGCAATGATGATACTTTGTGTCTGGGGCAGGTAAAGACCTTAACCGGCCAGATCACCGGAGGATTTTCTCCTTTTGATTACAACTGGTCAACGGGAGCTGTTACACCACAAATCAATGTTGCCGGTATAAACGACACCTGTCTGGCACTCACGGTAACCGATAAAGTGGGTTGTATTGCAAAGGATACTGTTTGTTAT
Source organism: uncultured Lentimicrobiaceae bacterium (assembly GCA_964550385.1). Taxonomy (GTDB): domain Bacteria; phylum Bacteroidota; class Bacteroidia; order Bacteroidales; family SKPS01; genus SKPS01. The sequence goes on from CAZJZF010000040.1 coordinate 7,045, forward strand.
ACAGTTGATTTATTGTATGTTGATGCCGGCACCGACGTTACGCAGTGCCCGGGTACCCCACTCAGCCTGGCAGCCAGTGCAACCGGAGGATTCGGAAGCCTCAGTTGGATGTGGAGCAGCGGTGCAGCTACTCAAAATACGACGGTATATCCCGTTTCCGATTCGCTTTTCACCATCATGGTCACCGACGGATTTGGCTGTACAGCCAAAGATACCATGGAAGCATTCATGCACCCGCTGCCTATGCCGAACCTCGGTCCGGATGACACCATGTGCATCAACCATCTGGTTACCCTGGATGCCGGAGCCGGATTCTCAAGCTACCTATGGTCCACCGGAGCCACCACCCAGACAATAGTACTTGACGGAGCTATACTGGGTGCCGGAACCTTTACGTTCATCGTAACCGTTACCAACAGCTTCGGTTGTGAGAATGCTGATACCCTGAAAATGGTGGTAGATCCCTGTATTGGGATTATGGAGACCGGACCTGGACTATCATTTACCCTACAGCCCAATCCGGCCAGGGAATGGTTTGATCTGTATTATTCAGACAATAATGCTTTCACCTTGCAGATATATTCCGCCTCTGGAGAAAGGGTTTATACCAATCAATACCATTCTTCGGCTACAGAGCCCTGCAGAATTGAAGTTTCGACCTTAGCCCCGGGAATTTATTACATTTTGGTAAACAATGCTGAAAGTACAGCTTCTCAAAAACTGATCATCCTGAGGTAACCCTTTGTAATTGATTTCATTGTTATAATTTAGTATTGTCCAAATAACCTTTGCCCCGTAACCAGGCAAAGGTTTTTTATTATAGAACTGAGATACATATAGAGATTTTAATATCTATATTCTATCTCTACAATCCGCAAATTTCATCATAACGTTACCTTCAGGTATTGTATTTTATTTATTTTCGCGCCCTACATATAAATATGTATTTGTTTGTAATTTGTTAACTGTTTTCGGCGTCATGCGTTTTGTTCGTGAAAAAAAATTGTTTTTTACTGCAGTTGTAATATTGTTCATGCATCCGGTTGCATTGGGACAGGTCAAAATTTCCGATTTTCCATCGACTTCAGGTACCGTTAACGCTAACGCTATTCTGGAGTTGGAAAGCACATCGAGGGGGATAATACCTCCAAGGGTTGTGCTCAGCTCAGCCTCATCTGAGTCACCGCTTACAGCACCGGTTGAGAATGGAACGCTCATCTATAATACCTCGGGAAATATACCCGCTGGATATTACGTATGGCAGGGAATGTGGGTGATGGTTGGCAGCAAAACCCTGAATATTGTAGAAAAGACCACCTCTGGTACTTTGGGTAAAGAAGAAACCATGGTGCTGGCCAAACCGCAGTCAGGAGATGGTTATCTCCTCACCCTGGCTTTACCGGAGATTACTGCTGCTGATAACGGACTATCGATTACCATCAAAAATGCCGGTGTTGCACGTGGACTGGTAAAGGTTACCGGGTATAACGGAAATCTTACCATCATCGATGAAAACGATGTGCAACTAACAAGATACCATAGCAAAACCTTCATTGCCAGCAATGGAGCCTGGTGGGTTCAGCAGGTACAACCTGAACTGCACGATGTTTTAAATGTAGGAGATGGGACAAGCTGGACCACTCCTGCAGAAATCTCTGATTTTCTTTCCTCCCATTATGGCACTAACATCATCCGCCCTTGTGTGGTAAGGTTCAGCCAGGGTGATTTTATTGTTGATGCCTCATTTTCCGTCAATTACACATTACCCCTCACCATCGAAGGGGCATCCGCAGGAAATACCACCCTGAGTGCAGGTTCATCGCTGGGTACCAATCCGCTGATTACAGCTGCAACCCAAACCCACATCCGGAATCTTAAGCTGCAATCGTCCAGTGCCGGTACTGGCGAAGCCATCCGGATTACCGGAGCAACCCCCATAGAGTATACTGTTGAAAATGTTAACATTACAGGATTCAGCATTGGGATACTGCAAACCAGTAACTCTATCTTAACCCTCACTGGTTCCGACATCAGCAGCTGTAACAACGGGGTATATGTCAACTCCGGTGTTTCAGGGGCAAAGGCAAGAGTAAGCAACTGCATATTCACCTCCAATAATAACGCTGTTAATCTCAATTCCGGAACCAACAGTGAAGTCTATATCTCAGGTAACCACTTCCTGCCCGGAAATGGTAACACCGCTATCTCAAGAAATACCGGCACATTTACAACCCCTGCTGATGTGTTCATCAACGAAAATACCTGGAACAATACCGGAGCTTTTCTCAGCGGGATTGATCTCACATTGGCAACAGGCAGGGATGCAATGATGCAGATCAGAGACAATGCCGGGTATAATCATACAAACGGGTATGTTTACTTTCAGGTAACTTTAAATGCTACAACTACTACTGGGACAACAAATCAATGGAGAAAAGCTCAGCTTAATGCCGGAACCATAGCATCTTCTTCAAAGCTTTTTGAAGTTACCAATAATACCTTTGAATATCTTTCGGATTATCCGGCAGATTGCATTTTTACAATTTCCGGCGAACTGAGTGGTAATACCAATAATGCAGAATACAAAGCTGCCATTCTGAGAAACGGAATTCCCTACGGGCAGGCATCCTTCAGAAGATTCGGAACATATGTTCCTTTCTCGACTACAGGTTTTATACCTGATTTGCAGAAAGGTGATGTATTGGAATTTCATGTAATGGCGAACAACAATAGTACGATTGTCGTACGCAATCTGAATCTCCTGATCGAAACAAGGTAGACAATCACCCGGAATATGCAACTGATCCAACATAAAATAATGCCTCTTCTGTTTTTTCTGGCATCGTCGTATTCTTTTGGACAGATAGTCTATGTAGGTGAAGGAACTCAACTTAGCGTAGAAGGTAAACTGATCCTGGCAGCTGGTTCTTCAAGCTCAGAGCACAGAATGGTAGTTCAGGAGAACGGGAACCTGATCATCCGTGATGGGGCAACCCTTATAACACCCACCTTTGCAAGGGTGGTGATTGAAAACAACGCCAATTATATCAATTACAGCAGCACCAGTCCGCAGTTGGAGGCACATCGCACTATCACGGGGCCAAAGGGTTGGCGCATGGTGGCAGCACCGGTGCAAACCACTTATGCTGATATGTTTTCGGGTTTTGTGACACAGGGCTTTTCAAATTCAACCCACCCTTCCAAACAGCCAAACCTGCTTTGGTACGATGAAACTGATACTGGCACCACGCTCCAAAGCTGGCGGATGCCCGGCAATCTAACAGACGCCGTTCAGGCCGGCAGGGGGCATTTCCACTATATATTCAACGGGGCCGGAATCACTGGTGGCGGTATCTATACCGATGCCTTGCCCATCACCATGGCGGCAGAAGGGTACGAACCCCTTTTTGCTGGATCAGCCTTCGATTTTAACGTAACCTATACCCCGCAGCCCACACCGGGTTCCTCGGGAATTTATGTGGAAAGCGCTGAAGATGGGTGGAATCTGCTGGGCAATCCCACTGCCTCCACCATCGACTGGGAGAGTACCACCGGCTGGACAAAAACAAACCTGGATGATGCGATTTACGTCTGGGATCCGGCAGGTAACAGCGGTGCTGGTGAATACAAATACCGGAGCGGAGGTCTGGGAACTCTGCCCAACGGAAAAATTGCCCCTTACCAGGCATTCTGGGTGCGTGCCACCGGTGCATCACCCCAGCTTTCCATGAACAACGACGCAAAGGCACGCAGCGGGGTGTTCCTGCGCAAAGAGGGTGAATCGATTAATATTCCGCTGGTGCTCTCGGCACAGCAATACAAGGCCACTGCTTTTCTGAGTTTCAACGCTTCAGGAATACCGGGGAACGACTCCTATGATGCCTACCGGCTGGAACCGATGAGCGACACCTGGCTTGAGCTCTTTACACTGGGTTCAACAACAGATCATTACCCATTGGTCATTAATAATCTGCCATCTATTGGGAACTCATCCTTCCATATC
>CAZJZF010000041.1:0-2487 GCA_964550385.1 uncultured Lentimicrobiaceae bacterium
AAGCGCCCTTTATGCGCAAGGAGCTGGCAAACAAGGGGAAGAAGAAACTCTCCATTACCTGGCCTGTACATGCGCTTACCGAAGAAGACCGCGAAGCGTATGACAATGAGATGATGGACTCATACACCTATGAGCTTACACTGAATCTGCCTCGCGAAGCGAAAAGCAGCACCCTCAATTCAGAAAAAATCACCCATAAAACCGAAGGCAAGTTGTCGACATTTACGGGTGACTGGGGCGCTTTTTACACACACACAGAACCTGTGGTGTGGAAGGTAAAAATGTAACGCTTTCTTACAGCAGAAGCATTCCTCCCTGGTACACGATAAAAGCGATGAACCAGGCCAGTGCGGTTGTGTAAACCACACTGAAAAGGGGCCATTTCCAGGTGGCAGTCTCTTTGCGGATGGCGGCTACCACCCCGACACAGGGGAAATAGATCAGGATGAACATCATAAAGGCAAAGGCCGAAAGGGGCGTTATAACAGGCTTGCCGGCATCTGGCCCCGACAAATACCGATAGTTCTGAAGTTTATCGATCAGCGACTGGCTCTGCTCATCGGCTCCTTCGCCGGCTTCGTATAACACCCCCATCGTGCCCACAATCACCTCTTTGGCCATGACGCCGGTAAGGAGCGCAACACTCATTTTCCAGTCGAATCCCAGCGGATCCATCACGGGTTGGATGAATTTCCCCAGCCTTCCGATATAGCTTTGTTCCTGCAACAGGGCGGAACGGTGGGCCAGCAGGTGAGAAAGCTCATTGTCTGCTTCAGGTGAGTTCTCTTGTGCCAGTTGCAGTTTGGCAATGCGGGCTTCGAGAGTGGCAGGAACCTCTTTCTTCAAGGGGAAGTATCCGAGTGCCCAGATGATTACAGAAGCTACCAGAATCACCGTGGTGATTTTCTGCAGATATTGTTCTGTACGGTGCCACATGTGCCTTACCATGGTACGGGCGGTTGGCATCCGGTAGGGGGGGAGCTCCATAACAAACGGAACATCCTGTTTCCGGAAGAACAGCTTTTGCAGCAACAAAGCTGTTATGACCGCCATAAGCACTCCGATAAGGTAAATGGCGAAGAGAATGGTTCCCTGATGGGTTTTAAAGAAGGCGCTGATGAGCAGCACATACACCGGCAAACGTGCACTGCACGACATAAAGGGGTTGATGAGGATGGTAAGCAGCCTGTCGCGGCGGCTTTCGATGATACGTGTGGAGAGGATTGCAGGTACATTGCACCCAAAGCCCATCACCAGCGGAATAAACGATTTTCCGTGCAGTCCGATGCGGTGCATCGCCTTGTCCATAATAAAAACGGCCCGTGCCATGTATCCGGTATCCTCCATCAGCGATATGGCCAGATACAGAATGATGATGTTGGGGAGGAAGATGAGCACACCGCCCATACCGCCGATGAGGCCATCGATAAAAAGATCCCTGAGCATTCCGGGGGGTATCATACTCTGCAGCCAGTTGCTGAGGAGGTTGATGCCATTTTCGATCCAGGCCATCGGATATTCGCCAATTCGGAAAGTAAGGAAGAAAGTAAGCCACATGATCCCTACAAAAATGGGAATCCCCCACACGCGATGTGCGAGAATGTTGTCGATGGCATGACTGGGCCGTACCCTTGGTACCCGGGCAGCACGGTAGGTAACCCTCAGAGCCCCTTCGATGAAGCCATACCGTGCATCGGTGATAAGGGTCTCGGAGTCTTCTCCATACAATTTTTCTGTTTGCCTGATCCCTTCAGAAGCCATAGTCAGGATCTCCTCAGAATTGGGCAATGCTGCCACCCTTTCTGTAATCTGAGGATCCTTTTCCAGCAATTTCAGCGCAATGAAACGGGGTGCAATGCGGCTGGTAATACCGCTGTTGTCATGTCGGTTTATGAGCTCCTGCAACCGTCCGATCCAACCTTCAACCTCCGTTCCGTAAGGGATGTGAATATGGCGAAGGGATGGTTCGCGCTCTTCGTACACCTCGATAATTTTGCGGAAGAGCTCCACGATCCCTTTCCCTTTGGAACCAATGGTGGGTACAAAGGGGATGCCGCTCATGTCGCCCAGCATCTTGTAATCGAGTGAGTTGCCAGCCTTTTCCAGTTCGTCGTACATGTTCAGGGCGACCACCGTGCGGATATCCATGTCGATGAGCTGGGTGGTGAGGTAGAGGTTCCGTTCGAGGTTGGAAGTGTCCACTACATTCACCACTACATCGGGCATCGCATCCACGATGTGCTCGCGTACGTACATCTCTTCCGGCGAATAGGCAGTAAGGGAATAGGTTCCCGGAAGGTCGGTGATGCTGAAAGTGTAACCGTCGAGCCTGTACTTCGCTTCTTTGGCTGCAATAGTGACCCCGCTGTAGTTGCCCACACGCTCTCTCGAATGACTCGCGAAGTTGAACAGGGTAGTTTTACCCGAATTGGGGTTCCCGACAAATGCCACATGGATTACTTTTTCGGGGTCCTCAAACATCTCCCT
>CAZJZF010000041.1:2497-10877 GCA_964550385.1 uncultured Lentimicrobiaceae bacterium
CCACGATACCTCCCATACCTGTCGCCGGTATTGGCTTCGGTTTGGGGTACTCTGATTTCTGCCGGAAGGGTCGATATCTCTACCATTTTCGCTTCATTGCTCCTCAGGCTAACCTCGTACCCCATCAGGCTGTAAACGATGGGATCACCAAAGGGGGCTTTGCGAACCACCTTGACCTGTTTCCCTACTACAAAACCCATCTCGGTGATCCTCTTACGAAATGCACCACGCCCCTTCACCTTCAGGATCCATCCCTCTTCTCCAGCCTGCAGCTCAAAAAGTGTCATTATCGTTATTTAGATCAATTAACAATTATCGGGTCACAAAGGTAGTTTTTTTGGAAAAAAATAAAAGAATATCTTTGCATCGGTTACAGGTGTCTGGTATTTGAAAACAATACCGACAAGAGGGAACCGGGTGAAAATCCCGGACAGTACCCGCTGCTGTAAGCTCCTGAACCGTTGTCCAGCAAGCCACTGTTCTGCCACCCGGCGGACTGGGAAGGCGGACGAAACGGGGAGTAAGTCAGAAGACCTGCCTGTTATCGATGTTCTATTCGGGCTTTCGGGTAAAAAGCCGGGAATAGGGTACGACCCAGGTAATACCATATTCTCATCTTTGTACTCCCTTGCCCTGCAAAACAGGCATTCAGATGTTTTACATCAGAAAAGGGATTGTTTTTTTGTTGATTTTCGGATTGAGCGTGTGGTTAACATCCGTTCATCTGGCGGCTCAGCCAAACCCGACATTGCTGAAGCAGGTGGTTGTGTCCCATCAGCTGGATGGTGAGGGTGCGGTGCATTTTGATTCTGTGCTGCTTTCCGTAACCCGGGGTGGAGATTTATCCGATCTGATCAAAGCTACTGGCCCTCTGATGGTGAAGGATTACGGACCGGGCCAGCTGAGTTCCCCCTCATTCCGGGGGGCAAACGCTTCACAAACCCCTTTGGTTTGGAACGGATTGCGGATCAACAACCCCATGCTGGCACAGTTTGATTTGTCGCTGATTCCTGCCGGAATCATTGAATCCGGAGGGGTGCTGTTTGGCCCTGCTACCTTGCGCTATGCGTCGGGTGCAGCAGGTGGGGTGATTTCGATCCGCACAGATCTCCCCGCCGATACAACTCCCCGGGTTCACATTGACTGGCAGGGGGGGAGCTTCGGATACCGGTCGGGGCAGGGACTGATTTCGTTTGGCAAAGGGGGCTTTTTCTCCGCCACACGGGTTTACCGTACCACTTGTGATAACCGCTTTCCATTTCCTGACAATTACCAAGGCACCAGGCCCTGGCCAACCGCATTGCGATCCAATGCCTCGTGGTTAGAGGAAGGGCTGATGCAGCAGATTGGGTATGCTTCAGACCAGGGGGTGGGGAATGTACTGCACATTTGGTTGTACCGAAAGTTCAATCAGGTGCCTTATCCGATTCAGCAGCCCCAGGGGAAGTACCGTCAGGATCAGGAAGAGGAGGGTGTAAGGTTGCTCCTGGAAAATCGATACCGAAGCCGGGGGGCTTATGTGTTCCGGCATTCGGCTGGTTACCAGAATGGATGGATGCATTATGTTGAGGAGCGTTCAGCGACTGATGCCCTGCATAAAACGGTGAATTTTCAGGAGGCTTTTTCGGTTTCGGGGCCTGTGCGTAACGCATGGGTTACGTTGCAAAGTGAATGGGAGTGGCAGGGAGTGGAAACAGAGTATTATGGGTCACCGGTGCAGCGTACCCTGGCGGCTGGCTTTGCAGAGGTGTCGGGTGATTTGGTTAAAAAACTCAAATACAGGGTGATATCCCGGCTTGAGTGGGTTAGCGGGAGCGGTTGGGGTTATATGCCATCAGCAATTCTTACCTATACTCCTGATTCAGCAAACCGGCAACGGCTGGCTTTGCGTCTGATGCGGGACCGCAGATTACCGGGCCTCAACGATTTATACTGGTATCCGGGAGGCAATCCAACCCTGGGGGCAGAACGGAGTGTTGGGATGGAACTGCTGTATAACACCAACCCATTGGCTTGGGGTTCCGTTTCTGTGATGCCGGAGCTCACCCTTTTCAGGCAGATGATAGAAGACAAGATCACCTGGCTGCCCGATACAGGTGCGTTGTGGAGTGCTGTTAACCAGGGTTCGGTAAGGATGCAGGGGATATCGGCAATGATAAGGATGACAGGAAAGATCGCAGGTGCAGATTGGTCTGCTATGGCATCTTATCAGTACTGCAAGGCTTCGCCTTTTGGGGAGGATTTCAAGCCAGAAACCACCCAATTGATTTATCAGCCTTTTCATACCGGGTTGATCACCGCATCAATCAGGCACAAAGGGCTTACCGGAGTCTGGGATACAGGTATCACCGGAAAACGGTACACCAATGCAGCCAATACGTCATGGCTCAATGGATACAGTTTGTCAGGATTAAAACTGCAGTATGCCTTTAAAATTAAAGGAATGTTGCAGCCTGGTGTATCTGCCTCGGTGGGTAACCTGTTTAACCGGCAGTATCAGGCCATTGCATGGTATCCCATGCCGGGAAGATACTTCCGGGTGGGATTATCAATGGATTTCAAATCCACTGGCAAATCAAAACTAAACGCAAAAAAGTCAACATTATAGAACAAGTAAATCCAAATCGCATGAAAAAACCTTTTAAATCAATGTTTTATGTTGTGCTATTGGCTGCTGCAGCAGGCATTCCAATGTTATCTGGTTGTGGCAAGGAAGACCCCGGTGAACAAAAAAAGGAATCGGTGTATGTTTCTGCGGATGGGGTTTTTGTGGTAAACGAAGGAACCTTCATGGCAGGCAATGGCGATCTGAGTTTTTACAACCGCAATGATAAAAAAACCAGTAATAACCTCTTCTTTAGTGTGAATAACCGTCCTCCGGGCGACATACCCCAATCACTTACCTTCAACAAAGAACTGGGATATCTTGTTGTGAACAACTCCAACTCGATTGAGGTTTTTGGAATGAAGGATTTGAAAGTACTTAAAACCCTGCAGGGTTTTGAAATGCCCAGGCAATTGCTTGTGCATGGCGATTATGCCTATGTATCTCAGCTTGGCAGCACCTCAATTGCGAAAATCTCCCTGTCAAATCACGCCATTGTACAGCAGATTGAAGCGGTGAAATCGACGGATCGTATGGTGATTTCCGGCAATCGCCTTTTTGCAGCCAACTGGTCGTCGTATTATATCCCCAAGCCCAACAATACGATCATGGTTATCGATCTTACAACCGGGCTGCTCGCCGACTCGGTGATGGTAACCAAGGAGCCCAACAGCATGGCCCAGGATGCCAACGGAAAGCTCTGGGTGCTCTCCAGCGGAGGCTATCTGGGCGAAGAAGCTCCCGCACTGGTATGCATCGACCCGATCACACTGCAGGTTGTCAAGAGCCTGGTGTTTCCGACGCCCGGACATTATCCAACCTTGCTAACCCTTTCAGCTGATGGAAAATCGCTCTATTTCGCGGATACCGATGTATTCAGAATAGGAATCGGGGATGATGCCCTTCCGACTACCCCGGTGGTTGCCAGCCAGGGAAGGTATTTCTACGGTTTGGGAGTGGATCCACGAAACGGAGATGTTTACCTGACAGATGCAAAGGACTTTCAGAATGATGGCATGGTGTACCGCTTTGATGCGCAACATCTGCCGGTCGACAGTTTCAGTGTTGGGATTAACCCATCGGGGGTATTCTTCTACCAGGAATAGGAGGGTAAGTTTACAGATACTATTTTCAGATTTTTCTTTGGGTGTAGTTATTTTTTACCACCGAGGCACCGGGGGCACCGAGGACCAAAGAGGTATTTATATCCGCGCAAATCATAATAAATCATGATTACTTGTGCTGAGCCTGTCGAAGTATCAGCGTGCTGTTTTTTTTTCACTAATGCACGAATGTTGAGTTGTTTAGGCGTTTAGTTGTTTAGTCGGTAGTCGACAGTCACCAGTCGACAGTCGTCAGAAAAATCCGTTAAATCACTCATAACTTATAACTTTTTTCTGTCCCCTCAGCACTGTCTCCTGTGTTGCATGTGATCCTGTTGTGGTAAAAAACAGCACATCAGCACATCAGCACATTATTTCTTCACCACCTTCCCTACAAACCTCCCCCCATCCCTGCTCACCAGCTGGATTACATAGATGCCGGGTTCGAGGGTTGAGGTATCCAATACTACCGTTTTGGGGTGGTTGTTGCCGGTAACGTTCATGTTCAGCACCTGCTTTCCCGCCAGGTCGTAGAGTATAATTTGGGCATCGGTCATATTAACGGGGAGTTCGATGTTCAGAGCCTCTTTGAACGGGTTGGGGTAGATGACCAGTTCAGGGTTTTGGATCACCAGTTCGTTTACGCCAACGTTTAGCACCTGGAAGCAGCTGTCGGCTACGCCGCAGATATTCCACGCTCTAAGGCATACGGTGTAGTTACCTCCCTGCTGGTAGGTGTGCGAAACGGTTGTCCCAGGCTGGGTGTAAGGGGTGGATGTGCCATCGCCCCAGAACCACGCCAGGCTGTCTGCACCAATGGTGGTGGTGCCCTGAACGGTAAGCACCTTGTTATAAAGGCTTACCATCTGGGGTTTGGGGTCTGCCGGTTTGCACCCGCAGTTGGTGTTGGTGGTGGCAATTTTGGCAATGAAGAAATCGGTGCTGCCGCCAATGATCTGGCTGGTATCGCCCAAACTGCTCACCACCGGGCCGTTAATGTCGCCCCCCAGGATGATGTTGCCGTTGTTGTCGATCAGTGCCGAGGTGATTTGTGGCCAAACACCACCAGAATATACACTAGCTCCAATTCCATAATTGAAAATATTTAATGCAGTGTCTACAGCAATGAAATACAGATGACCCAGATTATTGTTTGTAAAAGGTTGAACAGTGTCTGTTTGATTAAGAATGATAAGGTGTCCACTGCCACCGGCCCAATAGATTTTATCACCATGTGCCAAAAGGACTGGATTTGAGATAACATGTTTGTGCCAAAAATTCGTAGCACCGACAAACGCACCGGTATGTTTGTTGAAGCGGGCAATGACCTTGGTGCGCAGGCCGTTATTGTATGCAATAGGATTTATTACTGGTACTCCCATAAATTCTGATCCCGGATGGGATTGTGTTTCTCCAGCAATGTAGATCATATTATTGTGTATCAATGGTTTGCCAGTTAACAGCTGATAAGGTGTAGAATTCGGGTTCACTGAAAACACCCCCCCTACTGCCTGGTGCCAGATCTTTTGCCCGGTTGAGTCGAATTTAGCCAGGATAGATAGATTTGCACCCGAAACGTTAGGTCGGGTCACTGTATCTTGGCCCACAATTATAGTATCTGCAAACTCAAACGATAAGTACATGTTGTTGTCTGTATCAAAAGAGAATTTCAATGTTCTGCGAAGATCAAGTGGGATGGGAGATTGTTTTAATTGTAGTTCAACAACCTTTATAATATTTCCATTATTATTGTCAAATGTAATAATATAGTGACCTTGGTTAGGAAAAGAGAAGCCATTCCAGGTAGTTGAATCTTGAAGCCAGGCGATAACCTGGATATTTCCTTGGGAGTTAAAATCTATGCCAATAAAACGATTCGAGGCATAATTGAAATTTGGCCCGGGTAAGTTGAGCCATTGAGTATTTCCTGTGCTGTCCAATTTTGACAAAAACGAAGCTTTTGCATAAGTACTGTTTTGATATATGATAGTGTCGCCAAAGTGTGCATCTGAATATGGGCCAACGATAACAGCACCACATACATATACATCTCCTTGAGGCGAAACAATCATTCCACCCGGCCAATCATTGTTGTAGGAACCATAAAACCTCACCCACCTAAATGCCCCATCACATCTATAACTGAATACACAAAAATCATCATATCCAAAGCCATATTGTTGGTAAATGGTGTCAATATAGCGACTGCTTGATGAAAGTGCACTGATTCCATATAGGTTTCCAAAAGCATCTGAACCTAAGTTCTTGGTTGACTCGACTAAACCGGGAAGTGTGAAGTCTCCCTGGCTGCCGGCAACATTAATCCACTGCCAGAGGGGTGTTTGAGAATTAGCACTATAAGCAACCAACATTGATAATAGAAAGAATATTTTTTTCATAACAAACTGATTTATTGAAGTGTTTTACCAAAATTTGACAAAGCAGGCAGAGGGATGTAAAGATACCTCTGCCTGCCGGTGTTGGTTGTATTTATTAGTTCCTCATAATCAGCAGTTTTTTAGTAATGGCCGGGTGCTGGTTGGTTACCAGGGTCACAAAATAGACTCCGGGCGTAAAGGTAGTGATATCTGTGGTGACCAGCCCCAGTGGATCAGTAAGTTTGATACTTTTAATCGCTCTACCGGTGGCATCGGTCACCAGAATCACTGTATTTATAGGGTATGACTGATCATCGGACGGAATCTGGTATTGAAATGTGACTGTAGAGTGAGCCGGATTGGGAATCACCAAAAGACTCAATTCTTCGTGTTGCTTATTGGTATCATCCCCGGGGTTCTCCGGGAGCTCCCTCTTCATAGCACAGGGTGGAAGTGCAATCTGTAAGAGTTTTCCATAGCAAACCGGCTGACAAAACACTTCAATGTAAAAATCCACATCGGTGCTGGCAGCAGGAGCCTCAAAAATGAAGGTGATGTTGTTGGATCCAGGGAAGAGCTGGTTTGTTGAGATCTGGTTGATGGCGAGGGTGTTTCCCGAATTGTCTTTGATGATCAGGTTAAAGAAGGATTGGCACGGTACGTTGTTCACCTGCAGAGTAAACTCATAGGTATTGGTAGTAGGGGTCATCAGGATGCAACGCTTGGCGATCTCTATTAGGTCGGTTTGGCAGCAATCGTTGATGCGGATCTGCATGATGTCCGACTCCTGAGAACACTGGTAGTTATCCAGCATCCAGGTGTAATCCCCTTCTCCTTCACCAAGGGGTGGAATGTCAATCCAAAGCCTGCAGGGGATACCGCAATATATCAAATTCTGACCATTAAACCCGTTAAAACACGAACTTAGTGCGCAGTTTCCACCTCCACCGATGGTTCCATTGTTAGCTACATTGGTGCCATTAATTTTCCATGCCCAGTCGTTGAATCCAACCAGTGAACTCCCGTACGTCCATTGCATAGGAAAAACCTCTCTGGGGAGGTATTCGGGGCAAAAGTCGTAACATCCCACCGGGAAACGCCAGAAGTAGAAATCGGGTGGATAGGGGATTTCAATATCCGAAAAGTTCTTGCAGCCAGTGGGTTCTGTAACCCAAAGACGGTAGGCTCCACCATTGTAAATCAGGGTGGATGCACCATTGGCACCGTTGCTCCAGTTGTACAATGTGTTGGGCATATAGGCTGCTGTATTGCTGCACGAGAGTTCCAGCTCATAGCTGTTGCAGTCATTGACTGTCAAAGCAATGAGCGGTGGTGGTGATGGAATCTCATGTACTGTAATGGCATACGATTGAACCGGAGAGGAGCAGCCCCCGACCGGATCTGCCACCTGTAGTGTGATGATGTAATTGCCGGGAATACTGACGTTTAAGTCGTACACCTTGGTCGTGCAGGATGCATAGATAGTGGGTAATGTTGTGGTTGTCCAGCATTTCCAGTCATAATTGAGGTTCGAAGATGCTGGCATCCCTGTCAGGGCAGTAAACTTCTCACTCACGTCTTTGCATAAGTCTTTTTTCCCTTTGATGTGTGCCGTTGGAGCACTTTTTACCACAATACCGGCCGGGGTGGGATTGAGGTTAAGCAGGCAGTTGTGCTGGTCGGTGATCTGAACCCAATACCCACCGGAAGTGGTGACAGGATAGATGAAGAATTCGTTTGTGTAATTTACCAATGGACTTGCTTCAAAATGCCATTGGTAGGTATATGATGTGCTCAGTGAAGGAGGTGGAGTGAATTGTGGCTTAATAGGTGGTGCCACTGAAACTCCCGGGCAAACAGAGAATGGCTGTGGGATCATGGGGTCTTGAATATATTGGTTTGGAACACCTGGCGCTAAAGTATTCTCAAACACATCCATCTGCTTTGTTTCTGTTACAACACATCCATATTTATCAGTAATCGATAACTCAACAAGATATGATGTAGGAGGTCCTCCACTGGGATAGGTCATCATGGGGTGGAGCATATGGCTGTATGAACTATTATTCCCAAAGTCCCAGTAATGGGAGATAATATCACTCATATTGGTGCTTTGGTTGGTGAAAAGGATTTCGCGCCCTTCGCACGATTTGTAAGGGGGGATTATGGGGGGGGGAGTGTAGGGATAGGTAGTGCTCGCTTCAAAATCGGCCACGGGCAGACTGGGAATTTTAATGTGGGTGGTAGTAGTACAATTTGGAAGCCACGACCAGCCATTTCCCACGATCAGGCTT
>CAZJZF010000042.1:0-10748 GCA_964550385.1 uncultured Lentimicrobiaceae bacterium
CGATGTGCCCGATTTTCTGAAAATCGCCGGTAACTCAGCAATACAGTACCAGTTCGATGCCCTGAAAAACCCGGTCAAATCAATGCACGATGCCACACGGATCAACTACAGTTATTACCGATTAAGGGATTCACTTGGCAAAAAGGAGGTGGTGCCTTTTAATGTTGCACCTGAAGTTAAGGAGCTCTATGATCTTGGATGGGAGGCCTTTGAGCTTGAAGAACCCGATACCGCTCTGGCGATCTTTGAGGAAGCACTGGCCCTGGATTCTACTTTCAGCCCAGCCTTAACAGGTAAAGGCTATACTCTGAATCTCCTCGGCAAACCCTTTGAGGCCTTGTTAGCCTGCTCAGCCGCTATTGCTATGAATCCTATCGATTACATCGCTTACTGGACAATGGCAACAGCCTGGGATAAACTTAACAATCCCGACTCTGCCATCGATGCCATCAGCCATGCCTGGATTCTCAATCGCAACCATCCCGAAATTATTCGTGATGTTAAGCGGTTTGCAGAAAAAGGGGGACTTGTGCTTGATAACTGGGTTTTTAACCCACAGTATGAAATGGCATTGGAAAACGGATTGGTTAATGTAAGTTACTGGAAACCATGGATGGGGTATGCTGTATGCAGCGCTGTGTGGCAGTATGAACCCGGTTTTGTTTTGAAAAGAAATATCTCAGGGGATGAAGACTATTTTCGTGAAAGGGAATGCCTCTCCTGTCTCCTGACTTCCATGAATACTTTCCCGAAAGAGGCCAATTCCGATCCGGGTCTCAGGGGTTTCCAAAGGGCAATGGAACAGAAAATGTCATCTGAATTCATCCTGTTCGAAGTTTTTCTCCCTGAAATGCCCGACATGGCATACCTGATTGATCCCAATCGAATCGCCCGTCTTAAGAATTATATTCTCACCCAAAAACTCAGGTGATTAGAAAGATATGCCTGCCCTTTTTTATTGAACAGATTGCTGTTAATCAGGGTTTTGGAAAACTTATCTTCATCGCTTGCAGAATCTTTTTCGGAATATCAGTGTTGTCATACATCCCACTGAACAATTCCGATCCCGGCCCAAATGCAAACACCGGAACCATACTGCCACTGTGATCCCCTGATGAATATGCTGCTCGCACCATACCGGTTTTGTAATCTCCACTGTAAACTGCCATCCCTGCAGTTTCATGATCCGCTGTTACCACCACCAGGGTTTGCCCGTCTTCAGCAGCAAATCTTAGCGCTTCACCTACTGCCTGGTCAAAATCCAGGGTTTCCGTGATAATATAAGTGGTATGGTTTGCATGTCCTCCCCAGTCGATTTGAGATCCTTCAATCATCAAAAAGAACCCTTTGGGATTGTTATCTAAAAACGAAATAGCTTCCCTGGTGGCTTCCGGGAGATAACTGCCTCTGCCACCTTCAGCTGTTTCCATATGCCCGCTTGCATAAAGTCCGGCAAACCTCTTTTGGGGTGAGAACTTTTGAAGATTCAAGAACGGTTTAGACGCTATAGTTTGTGTATCAAGCTGATATCCGGAGCTAACCAGAGCATGAAGAAGATTTGCGGAGTCCTTTCTGGCATTGAAATACTGCAGTCCCCCCCCCATAAACAGGTCAATGCCTGAATACACAAAATCCATGGCAATTTCTTCATGCATCTCACGGCTGGGCTGATGCGCCACAAAGGCAGCCGGTGTGGCGTGTGTAACATCACAGGTCGCAACAACTCCTGTCCTTTTGCCTTTCTCGGATAGCACCTCACGGATATTCTCAATCCGCAAAGTGTCATCATCAACGCCAATTGCGCCATTGTAAGTTTTCTTTCCGGTTGCAAGTGCAGTGCCTCCTGCACCCGAATCTGTAACAAAGTTGCTTGCAGATTGGGTTGTGTTCAACCCAACTACCGGAAATTGATCCATATAGAGTTTTCCACCATTGGCAGTTTGCGCTGCTGTAATGTGAGCCAGTCCCATTCCATCTCCAATCATAAATATCACATTCTTAGGAACAGTTGCCTTCTTCACCGCCTTTTTTATGTCGATTTTGTAAAAGGCTCCTCCTGGATAGAGTAATGAATCCGGATCATTGCCCGATCCGGTAGGGTAATTCTGCCCCGATATTGAAACTCCTGTCAGAAAGCAGAGGAGTAGAAAAAAGCATGGTTTATGAATCCTGTTTTTCATGTTGATCGATTTTGAAACAAAAGTCGGTATTTTCAAGAACACCCGTAATAAGGTATTGTTAAGTTGATACGCTGGTATTTCATTACCTTTGCCCAGTTTTTAAACTAACTTATGGAGCAATATTTCGACAGATTCCGGAGACATATTACCGGTATTGACGCTGCCTTCGAAACCCCTTTTGGGAGGATGCCCCTGGTATATGCCGACTGGATTGCCAGTGGCCGGCTCTATTCCCCCATCGAACGGCATATGGCAGAGGTGATCGGACCATGGGTGGGAAACACCCATACAGAGACCAGTGAAACAGGCACTCTGATGACCAAAGCCTACCAAAGAGCTCATAGGCTTATTAAACAACACGTGAATGCCGATGAACATGATGTGATTATCACTACCGGTAGCGGAATGACTGCAGTAATAAACAAACTGCAACGCATGCTGGGTTTGCGTGGCTGTACCCGTATGCAGAACCTCCCTTGTCAGCAGGAAATTGAGAAACCCGTGGTATTCATCACCCATATGGAGCACCACTCCAACCACACCAGTTGGTTCGAGACCATTGCCGATGTTGTGGTACTCGAACCAGGTGAAGGGCTACTGGTAGATCCTGAGATTCTGAAACGGGAAATTGACAAATATCGCAACCGCAGTTTGAAGATTGGCTCCTTCACTGCATGTTCCAATGTTACAGGTATCATCACCCCTTTTTACGAACTGGCTCGCATCATGCACGAAAATGGCGGTTATTGCTTCATTGATTTTGCTGCCAGCGCCCCTTATGTGGATATCAACATGCACCCTGCCGATCCGCTTGAAAAACTAGATGCTGTGATGTTTTCTCCCCACAAATTTCTGGGGGGACCAGGATCTTCCGGTGTGCTGATTTTCGACTCCCGCCTTTACAACAGCCCTGCACCCGACCAGCCGGGCGGAGGCACTGTCGATTGGACCAACCCATGGGGCGAGTATAAGTATATCGATGACATCGAAGCCCGCGAGGATGGCGGAACCCCCGGGTTTCTGCAGGCCATCCGTGTTGCCCTGGCCATTGACCTGAAGAACAAGATGGGAGTGGACAACATCAGAATCAGGGAAGAGGAGATGCTTCGGATCTTATTTCCTGCCCTGCGAAAAATTCCAGGGTTGCATATTCTGGCCGATGAACATGAAAACCGGCTGGGATCCATCTCCTTTTATATCGACGGATTGCATTACAACCTGCTGGTAAGGCTTCTGAATGACCGTTATGGCATTCAGGTGCGCGGAGGTTGCGCCTGTGCAGGTACTTACGGCCATTACCTGCTCGATGTCTCCTACGAAAAGTCCAGGAATATCACAAACAAGATCACCCATGGTGACCTCTCCGAAAAGCCAGGCTGGGTCAGAATGTCTATTCACCCTACCATGACCAACCACGAAATTCATTACCTGGTAAATGCGATTGAAGATATTGCCACCCATTTTTTGGCGTATGGCATCGATTACCGTTACAACCGCTTAAAGAATGAATTTTACCATTTTCAGAGCGATGACCGTCACGATCGAATGATCACCGATTGGTTTATGCCCGATTATGATGGACAAAGCGACGCATAGCAGAAACCTGAAACCGATTCTGGCAGTTATCCTGGCAATGGCATTCTGGGGAATGACCTTCGTTTGGGTGAAGATTGCATTACTCGCTTTCAATCCCGTTTCCATTCTTCTGATACGACTGGTGATTTCATCTCTTCTTCTTTGGGGTTTTATGTTGATACTGAAGGGATTTCAGAAAGTAAAAACCGGAGATTTTAAGCTCTTTGCCATATCGGCTTTCTTTCAGCCTTTCCTTTACTTTCTGGGTGAAACTTACGGACTCTCATTTGTGTCCTCTGCACTCGGTTCCATCATCATTTCCACAATCCCGGTATTTACCCCGGCCGGAACATGGTTGGTGTACAGAGAAAAACTGGGATGGAAAAACCTGTTCGGTTTTCTGGCATCCTTTACGGGGGTGGTTCTTATTGTGTTTGCGGAAGGAAATGCCGGCGAAACCAGCATCATTGGCATAGTGCTGTTATTTGTTGCTGTTGTGGCTGCCATTGCCAATGCACTTACCGTTAAGAAGCTCACCGAAAATTACAACTCCCTGATGATCGTGTCAGTGCAGAACCTCTTCGGTATCCTGTATTTTATCCCTCTGTTTTTTGTGTTCGATTTTCCCTCTCTTGATCATATCTCTACAGATCCCAGAATTTGGCGCAACCTTATTGCACTTGCCCTTTTTGGATCTACCATTGCATTCCTGTTTTTTACCTATGCAATTCGTACTCTTGGGGTGAACCGGTCCAGCATATACTCCAATCTGATACCCGTTTTTACTGCCCTTTTCGCTTTTTTCTTTCTGGGTGAATCGTTTCCATGGCTAAAAATCGCCGGAATGCTTATCGTAATCGGCGGTGTGCTGCTCGTATCTCTTCGCAAAACTCCCGGCAATTCCACTACCTTTGCACCATAATATTATGATGTATGTCTTTTAAGCCCTCAATCCCCAAAGGAACCAGAGATTTCAGCCCGGAAGTGGTGTACAGGCGCAATACCATTTTTAATACCATCCGTGGCGTTTATTCCCTGTTTGGGTATCAGCCCATCGAAACCCCGTCGATGGAAAATCTGGAAACGCTTACAGGGAAATATGGCGCAGAAGGGGATAAGCTGCTTTTTAAAATCCTTAACTCCGGCGATTATCTCACAGGCCTCAACCGGAATGAACTCTCTGAGATCTCTTCCCAGAAACTCACCCCCCAGATTGCAGAGAAAGGGTTGCGATATGACCTTACCGTACCTTTTGCCCGTTATGTTGTTCAACATCGGAATGAAATCACTCTGCCGTTCAAACGATATCAGATACAACCGGTGTGGCGTGCCGACAGGCCGCAGAAAGGCAGATACCGCGAGTTCTTTCAATGCGATGCTGATGTGATTGGCAGCAACGCCCTCACCAACGAACTGGAGCTGGTGCAAATGATCGATGAGGTGTTCTCAAGACTCGGAATCAGGGTAAGTATCAGGATTAACAACCGTAAACTTCTTTTTGGATTGGCTGAGATATCGGGCCTTTCAGAAAAGTTCACCGATTTTACTGTTGCTATCGATAAACTTGACAAAACCGGACTTGAATCTGTACTTTCTGAACTGGCAGAATACGGGGTAAACCCTCATGGAATTGCCTTATTGCAAAGCCTCTTTGCCTTCTCTGGATCACCGGCAGAAACCCTCGATAGATTGAAAGAAATGCTGAACAATTCGGAAACCGGTCTCACGGGTGCCTCGGAGATGGGAAAGCTGCTTGCCTATCTTGCCAATGCTCATCTTAGAAACCCCATTGCGCTTGACATTTCTTTAGCCAGAGGATTAAACTACTATACCGGCACCATCATCGAAGTGGTGGCGCAGGATCTGCCATTTGGATCCCTGTGTGGCGGTGGGCGGTATGATGACCTTACAGGGATATTTGGAATGCCGGGACTCTCCGGAGTGGGTATTTCCTTCGGCGCCGACAGGATATACGACGTGATGCAGGAGCTGAATCTGTTTAAGGATGCTCAGATGGAAAGCACACGGGTGCTCTTCGTTAACTTCGGAGGAGACGATGAATCCTATGGCCTCAAAGCCGTCGAACAGCTTAGGAAAATGGGCATTCCCTCCGAAATGTATCCTGAGGATGCAAAAATTAAAAAACAAATGGCGTATGCCGATGCCAGAAAAATACCTTTTGTGGTGCTGGCCGGTGAGCAGGAACGGTCGAATGGAACCTATACCGTAAAAGATATGCGAAGCGGAACGCAGCAGATACTGGTAATGAAAGATTTGCAGTTTATGTTGCTACAATGATACAGGCTGTTCGGGACCCAAACCAACCCGAATCACTACTTGCAAAAACCCCCGGGAACCGGCAGCCTTTACTTCTCCTCTCGCAGGATATATTCCCTTAATTTGTTTACCTTAATGCGCTGCGACTGAAAAAACTGGTATCGCTGCTTGGCCGACACTCCGCTGATAAGGTTGCTCTTTCTGATCAGGTTTTTTAGCCATAGCTCAGTATCGGAACAAAACCTGCTGTTGGTGGTAATAATGGTATTGAAGGTCTGAAATCCCATGTATATCGAATCCCCTTCATCCCTTCTGGTAAGAACAGTGTTCGATCCGATCTCAATGTCACTCACATAAAAGGAAAAATTCCCCTCCCGCTTAGGCTCCGAAGCCAGGAGATCGGCTTTGTTGCCATGCTCAATCTGCTTTTCCAGATAATCAAACTCACTGATCAGCTCATTCGTAACGCGGATAGCATCCTCACGGCTGTCAAAGAGTCCGCTGTCATGATAAAACCTGATCTGCTTTACGGTACTGTTCAGTGTTTCTTCGGTCCAGATTTCTGATGAGGGAATTTTGGAATACGCTTCGTAAATCCCTGAGGCAATTTCCTGTATGGCCGGGTCAATCAGCTCCTCACTGAACTTGCTATCTTTAAGGGCAGGATCACTGATTACCTCACGCTGCCAGTAGAAAAGCTTGAAATTCATGAGGGCAGGGTATCTGAAATGGTGAAAGATCGGAATGTCAATGGCGGCATAGATCACCTCACCACGGGCAGAGGCCTTGATTTGCTGCAGATCGTTCAGCATGGCGATCCAGTGCCTTCTGAAATGATCGGGATGATCGAGCATGGAGTAATGAAAGGCAACCATCCCGGGAGCCGAATCCCCCAGCATGTCCATAGATACCCTGTACTTCTTGGTGAGTATCATAATTTCCTCGAAAGATAAATCGGTCTCCCCGCGCATCCTTCGGTATATGCTGTCAACGCTAACGCCCAGTAATTCAGAGAGTTCATAAACAGCAGAACTGTCCGGACCAATTTTTCGCTTTATCAGATTCAGGAATTTAACCTGCAACCGTGACTCCTGTGGCTCATCCATAAAAAAATGGTGGTTTTCGTAAAAGGCTTATCATAAGCCTAAAAGATTTTGCAATAATCGCAAGTAAAGATACAGCAATTTGCAATTTTTGCAAATTCAGGTCTCTTCAGGTCGGATTTTTAGCCTTAATATGCGTTTTTATCCTGCAGCATTCCCTGATCTTGCATTTGTCAGTTTGACCTGAGGGGTCTCTGTAGGATACTTTTGCTGCATCACTAACCTAAAAACGAAACGCTATGAAGACTAACACCGCAATCTCCGGACACCCTGTAACCAGCCTGATCACCTTGCTGGTTTTTTTGTTTGCTACCTTATCTGTGAGTGCACAGATCCAGAAACCAAAGCTCACCGTTCTGAACATCGATGCACAGGGAATGAATCTCACCCCGGAACAGCTTGGCAATATTGTCAGAATTGAAGTGGACAAACTGGATACCTTTCAGGTCACCGACCGATATGATGTGGCTTACCTGCTGAAAAAGCACAATCTCGACCTGACCAATTGCTATGGAAAGATTTGCCTGGTTGAGTATGGGAAAATCATTGGTACCGATTATATCCTGGGCGGATCGGTAGAAAAGTATGCCGAAACCATCATCATCACCCTGCGTTTGATTGATGTTAACAAAGACGCTATTGTAAAAACCTACATCAAGGAATATTTAAACCTGCCACTTGAAATCCAAACCATGTTCAAACTTTCCGTAAGAGAACTGTTTGGATTGGCCAATGACCCTGCACTGCTTCAGCAGCTCACCAAAGAATTCAATTACGAAACCATGATCAATAATCCCAACCAGTCGAAAGTGAATCTTTCGGGAACCAGATTTGGCATGGTGTTCTATTCAGGCGAAACCGCAAAAATCCTGAAAGCCCCAACACAGACCGGTGGTTTCGATAAAATTCCAATGATGTTTCAGTTTGGCTGGCAGTTCGAAAAGCAATACCTAAATGAGGGCAATTATCAGGCTTTGGTTGAATTTCTGCCCCTTATTACCGGTTTGGATCAGGGGATGTTCATCCCTTCCATGACCATTCTGCACGGCCTCAGAAACAACCGCATCGGAGTTGAATTTGCTTTTGGGCCCACCATTAATCTGGTAAGAAAAGCCAAGGGGTATTATGAAAATGGCAGTTGGCACAAAGAAGGTGAATGGCCGATGAGTTACGAAAATCCCAACCCGATTGTCTCCAGAATGGACAGCCGCGGAAACTACTACCTGCAGTCGAGTTTCGTGCTGGCGGCCGGCTGGACCATGAAATCAGGCCGCCTGAACATCCCCATCAACACTTTCTTCATCCCATCGAACGATGGTGCCCGCTTTGGCTTTTCAATGGGATTCAATTCCAGGAAGGACTAACTTTTTTCTGAATTAATAATCTTCAAATACCTGCCGTCATGAAAAACAAAGCATTGTTCCTGACCTGCCTGTTATTGTGGATTTGGGTTTCTAGACCGACACTTCGGGCACAAACCCTGCACAGTTTTACATTATCCGTTTGTGCCGGAAATGCCATGGACGTGAAATATGGAATGGTTGAGAATGGATTGTTCGATGTACGGCAGGCTCCGCTGGTTAACTGGATAGATCAATGGGATGGTAAATGGTCATCATCTGTTTGCCCCTTGATAAAAGGGTCTCTATCCTCAATGATTTCCGATAAGATTTCCCTCGGATTTTCAGTGTCCTATGGTACAGGTGAATTAACTTATCTGGATGAGGAATTCAATCTTGATTTCTTTAGTATTGGAGTTGCGATTCTCCCCTTTCCAACCGTAGACATCATATCTCACTATTCCATAAGTTATAACAGGATAAATGCTTCAATTTCAGGTTCATACTACTATGTAAGTGAGGGAAGTTTCAGGATCTATTCAGGAATCAAATTAGGGTTGAATCAGATCAATCTTACAACCACAGATCATCTTCAGGGTATTGAAGAGTCAGTGTACGATATTGAACAAGGATTATCCTGGCAGTTAGACCTGTTAGGATTCGACCTTTCGGTTTCAAAGCATCTTATCCTCAATTCTGAATGGTCGTTGGGGCAGCCCTCATGGTTTTCAGTCGGACTAAAGGTTCCTTTCAGGTAAGTTACCACGAATTATATCACAATAAAGTAAAAGCAGCAATACATTATAAACACCATCTCATCATGAGAAAGCTTATCAATCTTAGAACCAGTATCTGGTTGATTACAATAACCGGGTCGTTATGCTGCCAGATCAGCGCACAGGATGTTAATTCAAAGTTTTCCCTGATATACGGAGCAGGCATTTCCGGGACCCGGGAGTTTTTATCCGGAAATTTTGCCATGGCAGGACTGCCAAAAGTTGATGAGCCTCTGTTCAGTGCAAATGATGATCCTGGCAATTATGCTAGTTCGCTAACTCCGGTTATGCTCGCTGGCTACGAAATGCGTTTAAATGAATCCTATACCCTGGGTTTGTCATTCTCTGCTGATGTCGGCTTTATCTACGACAACTCTTTCAACGATATATGTGAGCCACTGGATGGATATTATTGCAATAAACTGGATATTAACTACTTCAGAGCAAACTCCAGCTTATATGGCCTCTACCGTCATTATATAAGCAGTCGTTATGAGGTATTCTCCGGTTTGAGAGCAGGAATAGGTTATTACAGTGTAACATACGATGGTACGGTCAACCCTGATCCATTTTCATCACAAGTGCATAAATACATAATGAAAGTTGTGCCTTCATTGCAATTGATATGGATTGGAGCTGATTACGGAATTACCGATGTAGTGTCATTGCGACTTGAGATGGCATCCGGCAGACCATATTTGGTCGGCCTGGGAGTAAGGTTTAATCCGCGTATATAAGAAAACGCCATAATACAAGAAAGAGGCTGTTCCGAAAGGGACAGCCTCTTATGCTTTCATCAGGAAGGAATGTTACAAAAATGAAAACTCCTTCGAGTACCTCAGGTTTTGCTCAATGTACCCTTCGTTGTATTCCACTTTAATGTCGGTAATTTCCCCTTTGTCGTTCTTTATCAGAACAAAAACAGGATTCACAAAGCCACCATACGCTGCTAGATTCAGTTTTTCGAAGCGAGCCAGAACTTCGGTATGCAACTCCTGGTCAATTTTCACTGCATATTTTTCCACAAGCTCTTTACCTGCTTTGAAGTCCCCTTCAGATTTAATCCGCTGAACTTCTGCCAGCATCTCTCCGAAAATCTTTCTCAAAGCATCGAAATCGTTGATCACGAAATAGGTTTTACTGTCACGTGTCTTCTTTTCAATCACATTGTTGGCAGCCCCCTTTTCGTAAGCCCATTTAGCGATAAGCTGACGGTTACGCATATGTGCCTGTTCGATGTCTTTCCCCGGTTTGATTCTGCGCAGCTGGGTCATCATCCCGTTTCGGATATAGGAGATATATTCGGCTTTGGCAGCATCCAGTGTAGGCATCAGACCCAAATCAACCATTTTGGCATCTAGCATATAGTAGAGGGCAAATAGGTCTGCGCGGGTCTCTTCGAGTACAGAGCTGTAGTTTTTCAGCGCTTCGGAACTCACTTTTGGCAGCAATTGACCAGAGCCATGTCCCAGGCATTCATGCAGATCGGTGTGCAGA
>CAZJZF010000043.1:0-7068 GCA_964550385.1 uncultured Lentimicrobiaceae bacterium
TCATGATGGTTTCGTGGGTCGGCTGCTCACAAACCCAAAATCCAAGTCCGATGAATTATCGTGTTTTAACCCCTGAGGAAGAGCGTGTTATTGTTCGCAAGGGTACCGAAAGACCGTTTACCGGCGAATATTATCAGCATAAGGAAAAGGGAACCTACCACTGCAAACGGTGTGATGCACCGTTGTACCGGTCAGACGACAAGTTCGAATCGGGTTGTGGCTGGCCCAGCTTCGATGATGAGATTGAGGGAGCCGTAAAACGGGTGGCTGATGCCGATGGCCGGAGGACTGAGATCGTATGTGCTAATTGTAAAGGGCACCTGGGACATGTATTTCTGGGCGAAGGTTTTACCGATAAAGATACCCGCCATTGCGTAAATTCGATATCCATGATTTTTAAAAGTGACAGCGCTATGCAAACAACCGACACAGCCATTTTTGCCGGAGGATGTTTCTGGGGAGTGGAGCACCACTTTCTGAATAAACCCGGCGTGATTTCAACCACAGTGGGGTACATCGGAGGTCAAAAGGATCATCCCACCTATGAGGAGGTTTGCACCGGTAGAACCGGCCATGCAGAGGCCATGCAGGTGGTATTTGACCCCAACACTGTGAGCTACAGAGAGCTGGCGATGCTCTTTTTCGAGATCCACGATTTTACCCAGGTGAACGGTCAGGGCCCCGATATCGGTGAGCAGTACCGTTCGGAAGTGTTCTATCTGGATGAAAATCAGAAGAAAACCATAGAAGAGCTATTCAATATTCTGAAAGAAAAAGGGTATAAAGTGGCTACCAAGCTCACGCCTGCCAGCCGATTCTGGGATGCCGAGAATTACCATCAGGAATACTACAGCCGGAAAGGGAGTAAACCCTACTGCCACGCTTACCGGAAGGTGTTTTGAGTCGGGAGTCAACAGTCGAGAGTCAATAGTCGTTTGCCAATAACATCATATTTCAGGAATCAAAACCCGAAAAAACATAATATTTCGGGAATAGAATCCCGAAAAAACATAATATTTCGGGAACAGGATGATTGCGGCTCCTTTCCTGTCACTTTTTCGATAGAATAAACCGTTGGGTTTGTGACCCCTTTTCAGAGCAGATTTTCAACAGATAGATGCCGTCGGGAAGGTGATGGAGTGACAGAGTTTTTTCAAGGACACCTGCTTCAACCGGTGTGGTTTCAACCACACATCGGCCTGCAGTATTGAAGATCTGGCAGTATGTTCCGGGAATAGAGGGTTGTGAGGAGTACAGGGTAAGGGTTCCGGCCGAAGGGTTTGGCCTGAGATGGTATGCTGGATGGGGAGCAGCATCATCAATTCCGGTTGGGTTCCACATGAGATTCAGACAATAGGTGTATGTTCTGGTTTCAAAGTAGGGACAGGCATAATCCTTAACCGTAACCGCGAAACACCGTTTTGGCTCATTCATATGCACAGGAAGAGGTATCCACCAAAATCGGGCATAGGCAGAATCGGTCTGCTGGTTGAAAACGTGGAAGGAAGCCTGTGGGGGGCCATTGTTCCATGAGATGGAGAATTTCTCAGGACTGCCAACATTGGCTGCATTGAAAACATCCGGATCGTGGCCATAGATATAAAATTCTGCAGTGCTGCCCACATATGCGGTCATTTCAAAGATGGTGTCGTTTGGGTTGTATCCGCCTGCCGGGTTGAAACTTATGCCGCTGAGGACGGGGGGTGAGTTATTGGAGTTGATTGCATTGATTTGAACATCCCGGTAAATGGTGCCGATTTTTACCGGCACTCCGTTTATCGTGCGCCACTCCTCCACA
Organism: uncultured Lentimicrobiaceae bacterium; assembly: GCA_964550385.1. GTDB lineage: Bacteria > Bacteroidota > Bacteroidia > Bacteroidales > SKPS01 > SKPS01. The sequence goes on from CAZJZF010000043.1 coordinate 1,799, forward strand.
CGTACAGCCATGGGAGAGATCACAGAAGCCGTTGGAGTACAAGTGAGCTGCCCTGTAGCTGAATTAAACGAAATAGGGGGCACTGAGAGAAATGGTTGTGTGGCAGTGCTTGGGGGAATCCAGTTGACAAAAGTGGTATTGTCGCTGTTGAAAGGGGTTACCAGTGAATACACGAGTGAATCACCATTAGGGTCAACAGCGCCAAAGTCAATAACTGTGGTTTGACCTGTACTAATAATTACGGAGGGTTTACCTGTAAAAACAGGGTTGCTGTTACTGGGTGTATTCAGGTTGTTGAGGATTGCTTCGATATACACCGATTGTGAGGTGGGATCGGTGATGGTGTTGGAAGGGTTCCGGCAACAGGTACTCCATGAAACACGCCAGCTGACGCAGGGTGGTAAGACCATCGTCGCTTCATAGACCCATTCCTGAACACCAAAGACGATTCCACCGTTACAGGCCGATGGCATCAAGGGGCAGTTTGGTGTTGTAACCACCTGGCCGGTTCCGGAAATCGGCTGCACACTATTTAGTGTAAAACTGTACGCAGTATTGGTTACGCATGAGAATGAAAGATTTATGATGCCCGGAGCAGCAATTCCGCTGCAATCACGGTACAGCACAAACCGCACCTTGTAATCGTTACCACCCATACAGGTGAGCGAAAGGTCAACCGCTGCAACATGGGAAGCATGGGCTGCTTCCGGAGGGTAGAGATTCATTAATAAAAACAGACTGAGAAGAACCAACAGATGTTTCATCGTGATCGTATTTATGGAAAAGAATAATTTCAATGCTATGCCTTAAAGAACAACCTGAAGCTTGTCTGAAATTCTCAATCAGGTTTGAAAATAACAGATCCAGAACACTCAGAACCTTTTCAACCCCCTGTACCGTGCAGCCCGCTGCTGTTCCGGGGTCATTTTGGGTTCGGAGTAAAGCGCCTGCTCCCAATCTCCGTACATTGCGTTGGGCAGGATAATGTACTTTTCCCCAAAGCTCTTCTTCTGGTCGTGGGTGCGGTTTTTCCGGTCTTCCCCTTGGGCGGTTTCGAAGATATCGCTGAAATCGTTCAGGTTATCCCCGATCAGCAGAATGATTTCGAATTTCCCCGTAATCTCCTTTCTGCGCGATTCCTTTTCATTCTCTTTGGTACGGAGCAACAGATGTTCATCCTTCACTTCAGCCAAACCCAGATCTTTCAGGTTGCTTTTGGTAGATTCCCGGAATTCCTCCTTTCGATTCGAGATGAAAACCACTGCAACACCAAGTTTTTGTGCCTGCAGGATAAATTCCACTGCTCCGGGAACGGCTTCGGCCCGACCCATCATGCACCACTCTTTCCATTGTGCGGGATACCGGATGTTATCGGTGATACACTTAGCCTCATAGGGTGAATTATCGAGCACCGTTTCGTCCAGATCCATCACTACCGCCAACCCTTCTGCACTCCCTTTCTTCCGGACAATCTGCTGCATCCGTGCCGTTGCCAGATTGTAGGTCTGGTAGCAGAGTGCTGTATACTCGGGTGCCTGCTGGTGGTACAGCACCGCCATGGTAAGGTGGTCGTTTTCGGATACAAAAGGCCTGTCTGCAGCAGTAAGCAGGGCAAACAGCATCAGTAAAGGGAGGAATCGAAGCGTTTTCATGCTGTAAAAATAGAAAAAAATCAATGGCATACAATGCTGTATGGCATTTCTACAGATGTGAAATGATGATTTTATGGCTGGTTTGTTCTTTCCCGGAATTGATTTTCACCAGATAGATGCCCTCGGGGAGGTGATTGAGCTGCAGGGATTTTCTCAGGGCACCCGCTTCGACCGGTGTGGGATCAACCACACACACTCCAGCGGCATTGAACACGCTTAGGAAGGTTCCGGATTTACAGGGTTCTGAGAAGTGGAGGGTTAGAATTCCGCCCGAAGGGTTTGGAACCAAACTCACCGTTGGGTTTAAAGGAGCATCCTCCAGGCCGATGGGGAATTGCACAAAGATGGTGTCCTCACCAGTACATCTGGTGTAATATCCTCCATCCACAAGTACTTTATAAAGCCCGGTTTTGCTCACCGAAATGGTTTGAGACATTGCTCCTGTGTTCCAAAAATACATCATTCCGGGTCCGGCATCCAAAGTGAGGGAGCCCGACGCAATCAGGGTAGTGTCGTTTCCGAGGTTGGGTTTGGGAAGGTATACCACCTGAACCAAAACCTCGCTGGGGCATAAATTACTGTTTCCATTTCCCAGTTCGAGTTTTACGGTGTAGAACCCCGGTTTGGCTCTGGAGCTGTTGAAAAGAAATGTCGAATCATCGATTACAAGTCCGGCAGGTGTACCGTTAACCAACCAGTTGTATATCGCAGGACGAACATGGGAAGGTCCTTTCAGAAGGATGGATTCTCCTCTGCACAGCAGTGTATCAGGTCCCAGATCCCACCCGGCTTGCTTCAGAAGAATACAATAGGTGTAGGTATTGGTTCCAAAATAGGGGCAGGCATAATCCTGCACGGTAACTGTGAAGCACCGTTTTGGTATGGCCAGATGAACAGGATGGGGTTTCCAGTAAAAGTGTGCGTAGGCTGAATCGGTTTGGGGGTAGTAAATCTGGAAGCCTGCCTGCGGAATGCCGTTGTTCCAGGCAATGGAGAATTTCTCCGGACTTCCGATGGCACTCACATTGAAAACATCAGCATCGAACCCATGGATGTAGAAATCTGCCGTATCCCCCATGCAAATAGTCAGATCGAAGATTGTGTCATTGGGATCATATCCACCGGAGGGGCTGAAATGCATGCCCCCGAGTACCGGCAGCGTGTTGTTGGAGGTAACTACGTTTACCTGCAGGTCACGATACACAGTGCCGATCTTAACGGGGGTTCCGTTTATGGTACGCCACTCCTCAACCCGGATCGCCATGGGCGAAATGATGTTCATGGTGGGTGTAACCGTATACACCCCGGTATTTGGATCGAGGGTCATAGGGGGATTAGCGGGGAATGGCTGGGTGGCAGAATAGGGGGCGATCCAGTTTACAAAAGTGGTGTTGCTCGAATTGAAGGGTGTAACCAGCGCATACGTCAGAGAATCACCGTCAGGATCAACTACACCGGGGTTTACCACATTGGTTTGACCTTGATAGAGAATTGTTGCAGGCTTGGTGGCGAAAACCGGGTTGCTGTTGCAGGGTGCATTCAGATTGTCGAGGTTTGCTTCAATATAGGCAGATTGCGAACTGGCACTGGTAATGGTATTGGAGGGATTCCGGCAGCAGGTAGTCCAGGAAACCCGCCAGTAATTGCAGGCGGGGAGTGTTACCTGAGCCTGGTAAACAAATTCCTGAATGCCATACATACTACCACCTGAGCATTTGGTAGGCATTTGAGGACAATTGGGGGCAATGGTTTGTCCTGTTCCTGGCAGCTGAGGCACCTGATTTAAAGTGAAGTTCATGGCAGGGTTACTAGTACAGGCAAATATCAGCCTTACAGTGTTTTCTGCTGGAATGCCACTGCAATCTCTGTACAGGACAAATCTTACCAGGTAATCATTGCCCCCTATACAGGTCAGTGAGAGGTCAACCGCAGCTATGTGGGAGGCATGGGTTGTTACAGGCAGGAGAGAATTCAACGAAAGAATCAGACTGACAAGTACCAAAGCTTGCTTCATCGTGTTGGAAATTGGTTTGCCTACAAGGGTCAATTTGGTACAATGACAAAAACAACCTCCCGATGGTTGTCTGAAGCGGAGGCCATTGAATATTTAAAAATTCCTTACATCCTGCGGGATTATGCATTATTCAACATGTTCCGGCGGGTGTGATACATGGCGCTATAGTTTTGTTGAACGGGCAGGGGTAAAAATGAACGATGAATCAAATCGGAAATCATTGGATTGAAAGTCCTGTATTTTTGCAGCATCCTGATAACCCGGTTTTCGGGAATACCAATCCGGATTCCAAATGCAAGGAAATCATCATAGGCATAAAACCCGAGTTTCTGGAAGCTCTCAGTCATGTATCCGTCGGTGAATAACCCCTCTTCCAGTGCAAAAAAGCTGTCGGTGGGGATGTGAATACTTGTGTTGATCAGATCATAGGCAGGACTCAGCAGGTAATCGCCGCTATTGGTTTGTTGCAACGAAAAATTTTTGAGATGTGCATCACTATTACTGAACAGGTAGTTGAAAACAACCCGCTCAAAGAGCTTTTCAATTTCCACGGTATAGGCTGCCACATGTTTCTTCATCAGTATGGCTATGTCCTCATAACTTCCGTGGTACCGGAAGCTTTCCCCATCTTCATCTCTCGACTTCCCTGCGATGGAAGCGAAATCTTCCTGTGCGATCTTGCTTCCGTCAGCAGCGTAGTCGAATCGTCGGGTGATGTAGGCAGGTTGTCCGTTTCTGAAAAAAACAAGAGCACAAACCGCAGTATCGATCCCAAAAACCTGTCGTGCTATCTGCATCGTAAGGTGCTCATTGGCCGGAAGCACATCAGCATTTCCAAACGGGAGCCTGTAGGGTACTGGTTTTAAAATGAAGGTGCCACGTTCGCCGGGTTTCGTAAGACGTAATGTGTTTTTTTCGACCACAAGCGACTGTTTGAACTGGGCACCACTGATAGAGATCCCTGAACTGTTCAGCCTGAATTTTTCGGCTGTCTCTTCATCTATTTCCGGTGGGTCAAAATTGAGGATGTGACTGACCTTTTTTCGATTGAAGAGCAAGCGAAGTCCGTACGGACTGTAAGTGTTGAATCCATCTGCCAGAGTACACGGGCATACAGCTATTTCATTCGGATTCATAGGTTGCTGATGGGTTTTACCGTGATTGCACCAATCGTGTCGTTTCCAGCAGTTGCTTCCAGCAGTCTGAAAGTATCTTTTCTGTCGATCCTGAGGTATTGCACCTGGATGTCCAAATTAGTCCCTTCAGCAACCATATTGGCAAAGAAAGGGAATAGGGAGCGACTTTGATGTTCCGGTGTTGTTTTGGGAAGAGTAATACTGATGGCAGAAAGGCTCTGGTCATGATAATAAGCCTCGTCATACCGGAACCGGTATGCGCTGCGGCTCTCCTCAATGAGTTCCCCGGCATAGATACCGTCTCTGTATACTGCTAGCTTTCGCATCGGGTTAGTACTTCTTTTTCACCTGTAATATGATTTCTATTCCCAGCACTTCTGCAAGCCCGTAGAGCACATCGATCGTAGGATTGCCTGCCCCACGTTCAAGTTTATAGAGTGTATTGACGGAAATACCAGCAAGTTCGGC
>CAZJZF010000043.1:7078-10583 GCA_964550385.1 uncultured Lentimicrobiaceae bacterium
CGGCCAATCGGGGCTGGGTGATTTTCAGCTCCTTACGCCTGCTTTTTAAAGCTGAGCCAATCTCTGATTTCAACATTATAATGTGAATTATAAGGCAAAGATATGCAAATCTCAACATAATTCAAAAAAAATCACACTATAAAGTGATTATCAAAAAGAGGGCGCCTTATTTGGGCGCCCTCTCTGTTTATCAGGAATTTACTGATTTTACTTGCTGAAATCCATCGCCGCAAGCCTTTCGTAGCTTGCGTAGCGCCATTTGGCGTTCTCTTCGGCTGCCTGGAACAGTTCGATGGCAGTTTGCGGGAACGATTTCTTCAGCGACAGGTACCGTACCTCTGAATTCAGGAAGCCCTGGAAGAGGTCCCATTTCGGGGGTTTGGAATCGAGCTGGAAGGGGTTTTTGCCCTCTTTTTCCAGTTCGGGGTTGTAGCGGTAGAGGTGCCAGTAGCCTGCCTCCACGGCTTTGTCGGCCTGATCCTGGGTTTTGCCCATCCCGTTACGGAGCCCGTGGTTGATACAGGGGGAATAAGCGATGATAACGGATGGTCCTTTATAGGCTTCCGCCTCTTTCACTGCCTTGAGGAACTGGTTGTGGCTGGCTCCCATGGATACCTGTGCCACATATACATACCCGTAGGTCATGGCCATGGCACCAAGATCTTTCTTGCGAACGCGTTTTCCGCTGGCTGCAAACTTTGCCACGGCACCAATCGGGGTTGATTTGGATGACTGGCCACCGGTATTGGAATACACTTCGGTATCCAGTACCAGAAGGTTGATATCGGCACCGCTGGCGATTACGTGGTCGAGTCCGCCGTACCCGATGTCATAAGCCCATCCGTCGCCACCGAATACCCACACCGATTTCTTTACAAAATACTGTTTCAGCCCCATCAGTTCTTCTGCAACGGGGTGCTTGGTCTTTTCAAGAACAGAAATCACTTTCTCCGAGGCTTCGGGCGATTTTTCACCGTCCTGCATGGTATCGATCCATTGTTGCATAGCCTCTTTGGTTTCTGCCGGCAACTCTTCACCCATGAGCATCAACATACGCTCTTTGATCCTGTCTCTCAGCTTGTTTACACCGATGGCCATACCAAGACCGTACTCTGCATTGTCTTCGAACAAACTGTTGGCCCATGCGGGTCCATGTCCCTTGGCGTTTTCGCTGTAAGGAGTCGAAGGAGCCGATCCACCGTAAATAGAGGAGCATCCTGTGGCGTTGGCCACCATCATCCTGTCGCCGTAAAGCTGGGTAATCAGTTTGATGTACGGAGTTTCACCGCATCCGGCGCATGCACCCGAGAATTCAAACAGCGGCTGTGCAAACTGGCTGTTCTTAACGCTCTTGAGCTTGTCAACAGGGGTTTTATAGCCCACCTTTGAATGCATGTATTCAAATCTTTCGATTTCTGCTTCCTGGGTTCCCAGGGGCATCATTTCGAGGGCCTTTTGCGGAGCGGGGCAAACATCGGCGCAGTTGCCGCATCCCGTACAATCGAGTGGACTCAGCTGAATGCGGAATTCAAGCCCTTCGAATGCAGCTCCTTTGATGGTTTGGGTTACCGTACCGGCAGGAGCGTTGGCTTTGTCGGTGGCATTGAGCAGGAACGGGCGGATGGCAGCGTGGGGGCACACGTAGGCGCACTGGTTGCACTGGATGCAATTGTCAGGGATCCACTGGGGAACATGAACGGCAATACCCCTTTTCTCGTAACGGGTAGTGCCCGATGGGAAAGTTCCGTCTTCACGGTCGAGGAATGCACTTACCGGCAGATCGTCGCCCTTCATGGCATTGATGGGAAATACCACATCCTTAATAAATTGCGGAATATTGGAGCTTTCTGCTGCTTTTTCATCCTTCAGATCAGCCCATTCGGCGGGTACAACTACCTTCACAGGCTGTCCACCACGATCCACCGCTTCGTTGTTCATCTTTACAATGTCTTCTCCCTTGAACCCGAAGGATTTAGAGATAAATTTCTTCATTTCTGAGACCGCAAGATCGTAAGGAATTACGTTGGCAATTTTAAAGAAGGCTGACTGCATAATGGTATTGGTACGACCACCAAGCCCAATCTCTTCTGCAATCTCAGTTGCATTGATCATATAGAAGGCGATGTTGTGTTTGGCAAGATACTTTTTCATGTGTACCGGAAGCCTCCGTTTAGTCTCTTCTTCATCCCAGATGCTGTTAAGCAAAAAGGTGCCGCCATCTTTCAGCCCCTTAAGCATGTCGTATTTGTCGAGGTATGCCGGAACATGACATGCGATGAAGTCAGCAACATTCACCAGGTAGGGAGCCCTGATTACCTGATCGCCGAAGCGAAGGTGGGAGGTGGTAACCCCGCCCGATTTCTTGGAGTCGTAAGCGAAGTAGGCCTGGCAGTATTTATCGGTGTTGTCTCCGATAATCTTGATGGAGTTCTTATTGGCTCCCACAGTACCATCGGCACCGATGCCATAGAATTTGGCACTGTAGGTTCCTTCGGGTACTACGCTTACTTCGGGCAGCAGCGGGAGGGATCTGAAGGTAACATCATCCACAATACCTACGGTAAACTGGTTCTTGGGTTCGGCCATTTTCAGGTTATCGAAAACGGAGATGATCATAGCCGGGGTAGTGTCCTTGGAGCTTAATCCGTAACGCCCACCAACGATCAGCGGGGCGTTTTCGGTGCCGTAGAACAGATCCTTCACATCCAGGTACAACGGGTCGCCATTGGCTCCGGGTTCCTTGGTGCGGTCCAGAACGGCAATCCTTTTAACGCTCTTCGGAATTACGTTGAAGAAATATTTTGCAGAGAAAGGTCTGTAAAGGTGTACCGAGACCAGGCCGGTCTTTTCGCCCTTTTTGTTCAGATAGTCCACCACTTCCTTGGTAGTCTCGGTGATCGAGCCCATGGCGATGATGATGTTTTCGGCATCCGAAACACCGTAATAGGTGAACGGATGGTACTCTCTGCCGCACATTTTGCTGATCTGCTGCATGTAGTCTTCAACGATATCGGGAACAGCATCGTAAAAGCGGTTGGCGGCTTCGCGGCTCTGGAAGTAAATATCGGGGTTCTGGGCGGTGCCGCGGGTCACAGGATGCTCAGGATTCAATGCATTGTCGCGGAATGATTGCAGCGCTTTGCGGTCGAGCAGCTGAGCCAGATCCTCATTTTCGAAATACTCAACCTTCTGTATTTCGTGCGAGGTGCGGAACCCGTCAAAGAAATGGAGGAATGGCACCCTGGTTTTTATAGCTGCCAGGTGGGCAATCCCTGCAATATCCATGATCTCCTGCACACTGCCGGTAGCCAGCATGGCAAATCCGGTCTGGCGGGCACTCATCACATCGCTGTGATCGCCGAAGATAGAGAGCGCCTGCGCAGCAAGGCTCCTGGCCGATACATGAAATACTGCCGGCAGCAATTCGCCTGCAATTTTGTACATATTGGGGATCATCAGCAACAACCCCTGGGATGCAGTGTAGGTGGTGGTAAGAGATCCTGCC
>CAZJZF010000044.1:0-10338 GCA_964550385.1 uncultured Lentimicrobiaceae bacterium
AGATGATGGGAAATTTACCAAATACCTCCAGGAAATCCCTCAGGCTAAAGGGTTCATCGCCTTCCAGAATGGCGGGATGCAGCAACGGGTGCTCCGGCATGAACGGGAGGAACCAGTTGGTGATACTCCTGAAAAAGGGGAAATGCTTCAACTGCGAGAAGGTGCCAACAAACAGGTCGGCGCCCTCGGCCTGTAGCTGGTTTAACTCCTCCAGCTTTTTGTATACCTCTGGCGATTCTTCGAAAAATTTTTCCCATTCCGGGTTTTTTTCTTCTCCGGTATCATCCTGCAAAAACTGATCAAGGCTCAATTTTTCCCTGATCTTGGGAGCCAGTTTCATCATCTGGGGCATGATCTCTTCCTGTACACGCCTCGAGATTTTCTCGGTATCAGCCGTCCGTATCAACTGGATTGCCGCTTTTTGCAGCCTTTGTCTGAACAGTTCATCTTCTGCCAGAACAAGCATCCGGCTTTCAATGGAGGGGTACAAATCCAACCGATGGTCAAAACGCATCAGCCCCATGAGCATTCCCAGCAAAGCACGCTGCCAGAGCTGGTGCCTTCCATTTTCATAAACGTCAGCCAGCAACATCCAAACCTGTGGCGAAAACTTCTCTATCGAATGCAGCATCAGGCCGGTAGTCCATACCGCTGCGGTGTTGATGTCGGTATTCGAATCGCACAGAAAGGCCCTGAGGTTCGAGAGAGAGGTGGTTTCCAGTTCGTCTGCCATCCAGATGGCATAAAAAACCCGTTCAAGCCGCGATTGGGTTTCTGCAAGTGTGCCTGCCACTAGAGATTCCATCATCCCACTGGTAACATAAAGTTCCTCTGAAAGAATTGGGGCTCCATTCTGGTACTTCTTCCGGGCAGCGTAAAGAAATGCATCTGGCTGTGCCGACATCGAAGCTGCAAAAAGCCGGTCGGCATGAGTAAGCATCCGCCTGCGGATTTGATTTTGAAGAGCATCGCGCTCAGGATCAGGTGCTCCGAGGATGAAATAGCGTACCATCTGATGATAAACCGCATCATCGGAAGCAATCCTCTCTTCTGGTTCCACACCGGATGTTTCAGCAGCAAGCTTTCTGAGCCCTTCGAATGCTTCGATCAGGTGATTTTCGGTGATGGAAGATACAATCTGACGATACAGGACTCTTTTATCTTTGAGTTGCATGGGTTTTTTTTTCAGTTACTGTTTTGCACAATCAAAGATAAGACCCTTTGCCCCTTTTATGACATTTTGGCGGCTGTTTCAGCGAATCACCAGTCTGGAAGTCCAATGCCTGCTGTCATCTTCCCCCATTAAAAAATACACACCCGGTCGCAGTCCACTGATGTCTATTGCTTCAACCTTTTCATACAACACCCTTTCAAGAATGATCCTGCCAGTAATATCGGCAAGGATTACTTTGATGGGAACCCCAGCGTCTTCAGGTGCTTTCAGATACACCGTTTCTCCAGCCGGGTTGGGCCATAGCTGCCATTTTTCATTCTGCGGCGGCTCTGCCGCGGAGGTAATGGTATCCTGATAGTTGTAATGCATTATATCACAGGGGATCAGGCTGAATTGCCCCCAGGAATCCACATGCACTCCGTAACAGCTGTCCAGCACCTCGTTGTACAGGATGATTTTCTCCCAATTGTCAGGAGGCACCATATTATGCCACCGCACAGTGGCCCTCCAGTTTCCTGAAACAAAAAGATGATGCGTAACGATCCACAACGGAGGGTACGGGAAACTGGTTACCCAGGGCAAAGTTTGCACCTGGTTCAGAAAAATCTTCTGATTGGGGAAACTGTGCTTGAACCAGGCAAAAGCAGTATCGAGCCAGTAACGCGCTGAGTCCATCAGCAGAAATCCATCACCATCGTATGCGTTTGCAATGTGGATAGTTTCATGCAGCGTTGTGCCGTTGCAAAGGGCTGAAACGGTGAAGTTCTGGTGCGGTGCCAGATTTGAATCCAGTGAAATTATCAACAGGTAAACATGCTGGCTGTGGTATATCACTGCAGGCTGAAAAAAAGCCAGAATTCCCGGTCCGGCATTCGTTTGAAAAGTTACGGAATCACCCGTTGGAACGGTGACCCAGATTTTGGTTTCCACACTCCCCCCCGGTATCAGCAGGAAGCTTTTGTTGGGCACAGAGAAGCTGAAGCTCTGACCAGAAACACTGACGCTGAGAAGAAGCCAAAGGATTGGCAGGGCGGTCTTTAGAAGTTTCATTTTATATCGATTAAAATTATTTGCATTAGATGGTTGGTGGGATTTAAAAGTTGCTTTCTGTTTTCTAATTGTAAAATTTGTTCCTTTGTATTGGAAAAATCTTAACAATAGCAATGATTATGAAAACTGTTATGAAATTGAAATTTTTGTGTGTAAGCGTTCTGATATTGCTTTCAACGCTTGCTGTTCCTGCATTGGCACAAAAGGATACTGTAAAGGGCTATGTATTCAAGGAAGAGGTACGGCTTGCTGCCACTCCGGTGAAAAACCAGTATCGTTCCAGCACTTGCTGGAGTTTCGGAACAATTTCCCTTATCGAGTCGGAATTGATCCGGATGGGTAAGGGGGAATATGACCTTTCGGAGATGTTTGTGGTTCGGCATGTTTACGCCGAAAAAGGGGAACGGTATGTGAGGATGCACGGTACCTGCAACATGGCCGCGGGTGGAGCTTCACCCGATGCCTTTTATGTACTTGGCAAATACGGAATGGTAACAGAGGAGGCCTACAATGGCAAGGTGATAGGTGAAGAGAACCATATTCACGGAGAAATGGATGAGGTTCTGGCAACCTATGTCGATGCCATCGTAAAAAATCCCAATAAAAAGCTCACCCCGGTATGGAAACAGGGGTTGCAGTCGCTGCTGGATGCTTACCTCGGAAAACTTCCGGCAGAGTTCGAAGCCGATGGCCGGAAATATTCTCCCATGGCATTCGCCGATAAGCTGGATCTCAAACCGGAAGATTATGTGCAAATTTCCTCTTTTGCTTATGTGCCTCTGAATAAGCCATTTGTAATGGAAGTTCCCGACAACTGGAATTATGGAACTGCTTACAATGTGCAGCTTGAACAAATGATTGAAGTAATTGACTATGCGCTAAACAATGGATATACAGTGATATGGGCTGCCGATATCAGCGAAAAAGGATTTTCACATCGCAACGGCGTTGCCATTGTTCCGGATGCTACCTTCCAGGAAACGGCAGGTATGGAAAGAGGGCGTTGGGAGCAGCTCACACAGAAGGAAAAGGATGATATGCTTTACAGCTTCAAATCGCCGGTAAAGGAGAAGGTAATTACCCCTGAGATGCGCCAGGCCGAGTTCGACAATTACTCCACCACCGACGACCATGGGATGCATATCGTAGGAAGAGCCACCGACCAGAACGGAGCCAAATACTACATCGTAAAGAACTCCTGGGGTACCGACAACAATCCTTACGGAGGGTATCTTTACGTTTCGGAAGCCTATGTGAAGCTGAAAACCATCTCGATTATGCTTCATGAAGACGGTGTTCCGAAGAAAATCCAAAAAGAGCTGGGACTCTGATTGCACCACTGACCATGCATTCGTCGGGATAACCCTATGGTTTCTGGCAGATGAAATACATCAGTTTATTGCTTTCAATGCAAAAAATCGTCTGACTATTGTATCAGGCAGGCACAAATCTGCGTTTATCGGTAATATCCGTATGAACTGTGTGCTACCTTTGTGTATAATTAACTGACTCAGAAAATGAATCGATCAGCCAGAATTTTCCTGTTGATGTTTCTGTTGCCTGCAATGTGGTTTGGTGAAGGATGTTCACGGAAAATCAATGAGATAACCACAGTAAAAACCGATGTATGGTATCTGGCAGACGGGTATCCGGTTGCCTTGAGGTTTACATCGGGTGGGCCTGAGCTTTCTGGCGAGTACCTGTACACGGGCACAGCCGCTTCGGCACCGGCTCCTTTTTCAGCTTCAAGAGGGATGAGCGGATGGAAATTCAACTTCAGCAACCATCAATACATCAGCTTCAGCGGCCGGTTGTCGGAGGATGGCGAGGATTATCTGCTTACTCCGAACCGTGGTGCAGCGATCCGTTTGCGGAGGTATAATCCCGGGACACTTCCGGCATATCCCGGACGTTATGCCGACAAGGTCTTCAGCAAACACTCGCGTGTTGAAAAGGTGTACGGATACGCTTCCGGCTATTATACTTCGAAGCCAGTGGCCAATCTGAAACCTGAAGCGTATGCCGGCATTGTGCTGGGAGTTCTTGGAGATGTCACAAAAAATGTGTTTACCGACAGCCTTCGCCTCGATATGGATATTTACACCCCGGTAGGCGATAAGGTCACAAAACGCCCGTTGCTGCTGCTGATCCATGGAGGGGCGTTCATCCTGGGCGACAAGCGCGATGACCTGGTAAGCGATCTGGCGGTTCATTACACCCAGTGTGGCTTTGTGGTGGCATCTATCAATTACCGCATTGGCTACCCATTTATCCCCGGAATGTATTCGCAGCTGGAGCGTTGCATGTATCGGGGTATTCAGGATACACGGGCGGCACTGCGGTACCTGTCCGACAACCACAAAGCCTACGGCATTGATCCTGAGCGGGTTTTTGTGGCCGGAAATAGCGCAGGGGGCTTCCTGACTCTGTTTTCCGCCTATATGGATGATGACGAAAAATGGATGAGTTCCAAAGGGGGATTGTTCGGCCTGAAACAGGAGCTGGGGTGCATCGATTGCTCTACCAACCGGAACAAGGGAAAGTTTAAAATCATTGGCGCCATAAACCTGTGGGGAGCTGTTACCGATCTCAAAATCATCGATGCAAAGGATCAGATTCCGGCCCTGCTGGTTCATGGCACTGCCGACAGGATTGTACCCTATAACTATGATTACCCATTTACCAACGTCGATCGCACCCTGGCATCCTTTTTTACCGGGAAAGTATATGGCTCCAAGCCGGTGTGCGACCGGATGAAAGAGGTGGGTCTCGATGCCAGACTGGTCTCCATTCCCGGTGGGATGCATGAGCCGCAGGATGATGATCCTGCTGTGTATCCGATGATGCTGCGGGAGATGTCGGATCTGATGCACAAGGCACTCACCAGCTCCGCCCTCAGAATGTCGGGCCCAGAAAAAATCGCCGACACTCTAAAAACCGCCCGCTATTTTGTGTTCAACCACCAGGATCAGCCGTTGCAATGGGTTGTGAATGGAGGCCTGATAACCCGCAAAGGGAGTACATGGGTTGATGTGGTGTGGATCAAAGGTGCCAATAAGTGCGATATTGCTGTTTATGCCACTGCCCCAGATGGGTTGGTGAGGCGGGGGAGGATGGAGGTGGATTAGAGATTTAAGATCCTTGAACTTTGAATAATCCACCACACTATTCCACTCTATACTTCGTTTAGAATATCGAAAATCCACCTCAATGAAAAATACCAATTGGCCTACCCTCGCCGGGGCAGTAATCCTCACCATCCTCTTCCACAAACAGCCCCCCGGACTGAACCTATGGATTGCTGAAATGATTTTTTTTGGATGGATGTTTCTGAATCGGCAGATTCCCCTTAGAAACAGGCTTGTTCAGGTAACATTCGCAGGAGTGCTGGTTACCCTGCTGGCAACGGTGCTGGTGCACTCGGTTTTTTCAGGATGGATGCATGCCATCAGCCTTCTGGTGTTTGCCGGAATGCTGTCGGTACCTGAATTGAGGTCTATGGCCAGCGGGTTGGCAACAGGAATTGTGAATTCTGTAATGGCCCAAGTGACATACCTGAAAGGGATCAGGCAGTTTCAGGTAGGGAAAAAGCCGGTGGGTTCCTGGCTCTGGAAAAGTCGGATATTCCTTATCCCGTTGGTAATCATTATCGTATTTATCTCCATCTACAGAAATGCCAGTCCGGTTTTCGATGACCTGATGGAACAATCTCTGGGCTGGGTAGGGGAGCGTATCGCCGACCTCTTCGAAAATTTCAACTTTGCTCTGCTCGGAACCTTCATCCTCTGTATGGCCATTGCCGTGCTGATGCTGGTGCGAAACAAGGTGTTGTTTATTGCTAATGCCGACAGTTCAGCATCCGACACTGTTCTGCGCAAAAAGGTTCGCAGGTTCCGGAAAACCCTTGGCATGGGCCTGAAAAACGAATACCGTGCTGCCATCTTCCTGCTGGTGGCTTTGAATCTGCTGATTCTAATCCTGAATGCCACCGATATCCATTGGGTATGGTTCAATTTCGAATGGGAAGGGCAGTATCTGAAGCAGTTTGTGCACGAAGGCACCTGGCTGCTCATCTTTTCCATCCTCATCTCCATCACCATCGTGCTCTGGTTTTTCCGCGGAAACCTCAATTTCCTTTCATCCAACAGAACCCTGAAAATTCTAAGTTACATCTGGCTGCTTCAGAATGTGATCCTGACAGTATCCGTTAGCATTCGCAACTTTTACTATATCAGCTACTTCTCTCTGGCCTACAAACGGATTGGTGTGATCATCTTTCTGATCCTTACCCTGATAGGGCTGATAACCGTGTTGTATAAAGTAATGCACAAACGGTCGGGGTTCTGGCTGACAAGAACCAATGCGATGGCATGGTTTATTGTGCTGGTAACCTCCTCTGCAGTTCCATGGGATATCTTTATCGCACGCTATAATTTTGCCCATGCGGGACAGTCATTTGTTCATCTGAATTTCCTCTCAGGTATTTCAGATAAGGCTTTACCCTATCTCGATGTTCCCCTGGAGCAGTTGCAGGCTATCGACAAAGAGCAGGAAGGGAAATTCCCGTTCGGCAGGGAGCGGCGATACATGGAACCTGCAAGGTACCGTGAGATTATAGATCTGCGGAAAGCAAACTTCATATACCGATACGAGGGAGAGGGGTGGCTCTCGTGGAACCTGCCGGAGCATCTGGCGTACAAGGCATTGCAGAGACCTCAGATTGATTTGTTGAGGTGAAGTAATTTCAGGGTTTCATTCTTTCCGGTTTCAGCAATTTTTTTGGGATTATTGTTGACGTGTCGATTTATCGATACTTTTACAGCACACATCAACAAAATGAATTGTATCCCGTATGAAACCGATTCTTATTTCCTTGTTTTTCGTACTCAGTATTTTATCAGCAGTTCATTCACAGGATGAACCCTTTACAAAGGAGACCCTGCGTGAGTATTATCCGATACTGACAGCTATAACCGATGCCGATCAGGCTGCACAGGAGTGCCTGTTCAACTTTTATCAGAAATTCAGGCTGAGCGAAATCAACACAGACCAGGATGTGGAGCAGGTTCTCAAACACCGCGATTCTCTGGCCCGTATTTTAACACCTCTTGTCAGGAAATGGATCGCTGAGAACTACGATGAAGAATATGAGCATTATTTCAATATCAGAGGGGACCTGAACCAGATCATGATCGAACCCATGATGCATGCCGATACGCTGTACGCCTTGTTTGGCCAGACAAATGACTTTGTGCTGGAAACAAGATCCACCATTGAGTACTGGATATATATCCGCTACCGCGATGCAAGGCAGTACACACAATATGCACAGCAGCATGGAATAGAAATCGATTTTCTGCACATGTATTATGAGATTATTGATCTGTATCTGGAGATGAAAGCATCTTTTCCGGAGAGTTTATGGTTGAAGGATATGCAAAAAGATTTCGAGCAGGCGCTGGTTTTTGGACTGGACCTTTTTGTACTAGCCGATGAAGAAATTTTTGTGCTGAGTTCGAAATCGGGAACCGACCTGAATGCCAGCGAAATCACACTGGAACAGCTGTATGGGTATGCAGGAGCCTATACCCGCTATGCACCCCTGATTTCAGGTCTTTTGGAGGATATTTCGACCATTGAGCAGGTGGGAGGGAAGGAAGTTAAAAACCTGTTCGCCATTTCAGTGAGAAGTTCTGCATCGAAAGCTGAGGCTGAAAAAGCCCGAATCCAATACCTGGAAGATCAGAAAATCGTCCCCCACATCATCGCGGTGATAAAAGGCAAAACCACGATTTATCATAACGTGTATCGGTTTTACTCCAATAAATCCACGGCAGCAGAAACCCTTAAAAAAGTTAAAGAGATATTTCCCAAAGCTGTTATGTTGAAGACCTGACCAGGTTACCGGTTTGAATAAATCGACCGATCCATTATCAAGACCTCTTCCGACTGAAAAAACGTCGAAAAAATGATGATGTTTTAAATATATACTTTAAATTTGCATGGTAAATTTAAACCAACACTTTAAATTATCATGTATTTACGCAAACAAACATTCGAAGGCTCCGGAAGCGAATCACTGTTTCTCTGGGGGGCAAGGCAAACGGGTAAAACCACTTTGCTCAAATCGAATTTTACTGATTCACTGTATGTTGACCTCTTAAAGAATGATGTATATCTCCGTTTCAAAACGAGTCCGGCATTGCTGAGGGAGATGATTATGGCAGATGAAAGGGGCAAATTGGTGATCATCGACGAAATTCAAAGAATACCTGAGCTACTCAATGAAATTCAGTGGCTTATTACCGAAACCAATACCCGGTTCATCCTGAGTGGATCAAGTCCGAGGAAGATTATTCGCGAGGGTCATAACCTCCTGGGAGGACGAGCTGTGAGGTATGAGTTATACCCTCTGGTGTATACTGAGATAGATGATTTCGAGCTGTTTCGGGCATTAAAACACGGATTAATACCCCGACACTACCTTTCTGAACGCCCCGGAAAGCTTATTGGCGCATATATCGGCTCCTACCTTAAGGATGAAATTGCAGCTGAAGCCAAGATCAGGAATATCGTTTCCTTTTCCCAGTTTCTGGAAAAGGCAGCATTTTCAAATGGTGAAATCGTCAATTATTCGGCCATTGCAACCGATTGTGGGGTGAGTTCACCTACCATAAAAGAGTATTTTCAGATTTTGGAAGACACGCTTATTGGCAGATTTCTGCCTTCATATCAAAAAAAGGCGAAAAGAAGGGTTGTGATGGCTCCGAAGTTCTTCTTTTTCGATGTGGGGATAGCCAACTTCCTGAGAAAATGGAATCTTGCAGAACCAGGGACTGAGGTCTTTGGAAAAGCTTTTGAGCATTTCATGTACCAGGAGATATATGCCCATTGCCGGTATTCCGACCTGAATTATCATTTGGCTTACTGGCGCACTGCCTCCGGAATTGAGGTAGATTACATTCTGGGGGATGCTGAAGTTGCGATTGAAGTGAAATCTGCTTCAGTAATTCAGCCGCGTCATCTAAGAGGGCTTGGGCAATTTCGTGAAGAATTCAATCCACGCAAATCCATTCTCGTGTCTCTGGACCCTATTGCCCGTAAGGTAGGAGATATCGATCTGATGCACTGGAAATCTTTCCTTGAACAATTGTGGAATGGTATGATCATCAGTTGATATCAAAATCTATGTTGGGTGAGCCCTTCAGGTAATGGGAAATTATCGGGCAAGGTGTCCGATTTTTACAATGCCCCCCAGGGAATTCTGTGTACATTTGTCAGATTCACCAACATCAAAATACGATGAAAAAAATATGGCTTTTGGGGCTTCTTGCACTATGTATTCCTTTTGGACTTTACAGCCAGATAAATCTTCCCGGAAAGATTAAGGAAAAGGCAAAACAGAGGGTAGAAGAGAAGGTTGACCAGGCAATCGATAAAAGTCTGGATAAAACGGAGGAAGAATTGGAAAAGATGGTTAAGAAAGATAAAAAGGTTGACGACAGTGATGAAGGCAACGAAAAAGAAACAAACACCGGTAGTGATGAAGGAGATGAAATGAAAGGCAATCCGAAAGATTCAATTAAACCATCTCTGGTCGGAACCACCCAGTACGATTTCATTCCCGGTGACCAGATTCTTTTATTTGAAGATTTTTCGCAGGATAAAATCGGCGAATTCCCTGTCCTCTGGACCACCAACGGGAGTGGTGAAGTAAAAACCCTCAACATTGCCTCAGGGAACTGGTTCCATATGAATGGTTCTGATGCGGTATACTGCTTTATGAAGGCGGTTGATTTTCCGTCGAATTTCATTGTTGAATTTGATTTCGTTCCCGATCCGGAGTTTTCAGCTTTTGAATTTACCTTGTATAACGATGTTGAAAACAAGGAGTTTACTGATGATCTCTATCCCGGTAATGCAGGTTTGCATATCGGGATGAAATACGATGCCTGGGAAGCCAAAAGCTACAAGGATGATTTGGATTGGGGGTTAGCTGAATCGCGCAAAAACATGGTGGAGCCGGGGCAGGTAAACCATGTGATTATTTGGGTGCAAAACAGGCGCCTGCGAATCTACCACAAAGGGGCCAAGATCCTGGACGCACCCACAAT
>CAZJZF010000045.1:0-10336 GCA_964550385.1 uncultured Lentimicrobiaceae bacterium
TGATAAACAGGGTTTTATCGTAGCTGATCCCTTCCAGAATCACGTCAATCACCTTGCCGGTAATGAAAATCACAATCCATGAATAGAGCGGTATTTTCCAATCCTGAAATGCCAGCAACCCCACAAGTACGATGGCAGAATCGACATAAATGAGCAGTTGCCCTACCGGCAGTCTGGTATATTTTGAGATGATCATCGCAATGATATCAGAACCACCTGAGGTGGCCTTCGACTTGAACACGATACCAAGTCCCACCCCAATAAGAACCCCTCCAAAAACGGTACTGAGGAGTGCATCGTCAGGTACCAGTGCCTGATATCCCCACAGGTACGAAAGAAAGTCTGTCCAGAAAGCGGTCAGGGTGAAACCCACTACAGTTTTAACCCCAAACCGTGGACCCAGGATTTTTATCCCGATAATGGTGAGCGGAATATCCATACATAGAGCAATAATTCCGATAGGAAGTCCATTGGGGGCAAAAGAGAACATCCCTACTGTGAGGTGGTGCAACACGATGGCGATCCCATACACTCCACCCGGAGCCAGTTTATGGGGTGAGATAAAAAACACAAAGCCCGCAGCCATGATGAAAGTTCCGACGATGATAAAAAGGTACGCCTTGAACCAGGCTTTCGAAAAGAGTTTTTCTTTGGTGAGAAACGGCATAATGATCTATTTTTAAAAGGGGCGCAAAGGTACAGATTTGCCTGACAATTAACAAGAAAAGCGAAGATATGCCCTCCTTCTACAGCCTCCCTTTGCGGCTGTTCACCATAAATACACCCCCGATGATAATGGCAATCCAGATCAGGTATCCGGGTTTAAGCTTTTCCCCATCGGCCATCCCCATCAGGGTAGCCACCACCGGTATCAGGTAGGTTACCGAGGAGCTGAAAATGACGTTGGTAAGGCGGATAAGGTGGTTGTGCAACATCAGCGCCAGTGCTGTTCCTACGATGGCGAGGATGGAAATATACAGCAATCCCCATCCTGCGCCGGGGAGTGTTAATGCATGGCCGATTGGTGTCCACCCGGCAAGAAAAATCAGGGCAACCGGGCCTGTAAGCAAGAAGGCAAAAGAGGTAAAATGCACGGGATGAATGTGTGAAAGCCTGTTCTTAATGATGTTGAGGTTAAAGGCATACATCATCGTAGCCAGTACAATCAGCAAGGCATACCCGATCCTTACATCCACCACACCGCCATTAACCGAAAGCATCAGCATCACTGCGCCTCCCAGTCCGACAATAATGCCCAAAACATTCATACGGGTGAACCGGCTGCCAAAGAGGGTGGTTGCAACGATCAGGGTAAAAATGGGTGTAAGGGAGTTCAAAACTCCGGCAATAGCGCTGGGAACCACAGTTTCTGCATAGGCAAAAAGCAGTGAGGGAATCAGGTTTCCCAGCATCCCCGACAGAAAAATCCAACCCACATCACGTCGCTTAAGGTGCCGGAAATGCTTCAGGGCAAACGGCAGCAGGAAAAGAAATGCTATTACGATGCGCATCGACCCTACCTGTGCCGGTGAAAAATGCATCAAACCATATTTGATGAGGATAAAAGAGCTGCCCCAGACGACCGCAAGAATGGACAGGATCCCCCAGGCTTCCACTTTCGGATCCCTGCCCATTGCGGGTGATTCAGCCTTGCTCATACGGCCAATCCTTTACCTTTTCGAAATCCCCGAATGATGTTACGGCGGAGGGATGGGAAAGGAGTGATTCAGGGGATACTTCAGGCAACAGGTTTCCACACAAATCTTCTCTCACAAAAATAAAATTGCTGCCATAGAGATTTGCTCCCACCAGCCGGTACCCTTTCTTCTTTCCCAGCCGGGTCATAGCGATGGCAGATGCACCATGGTAGACCGGATGTTTTCCGGGATAGAAATAACCCGGATCATAAGGCACAACGATATTCTGTAAACCAAACTCCACATGGGTTTCAATAATCACAACCCTGGGGGTAACTGCATGCAGGGCATCCCAAATCCAGTAATCGTTACCGTCAATATCAATGGACAGGAGATCCACTTCTCCAGTATATCCTTCTTTTTCAATAAGTTGATTAATGTTTTCTCGGGTAACCAAGGCACGGAGAAAACGCGGTTTATAGAACCATGGGTTGGGATACCGGGCATAGAACCGTTCGCCTCGCTTCAGGCTTTTGGCATTGCCGTCGATGAATAGGCCATGGTATCCGAAATGGAAATAGAGGTTTGCGCAGTTGCTGTTGAGGCCGTCGTCGGAACCGATTTCGATGAATCGCTTTGTTTTCATCCCGGTTACCGAAAGGATGTACAGTAGTTTACCATCCTCTTCGAACTGTGAAAACACCCTGAAACCCGCCTGATCAAGGCCGGGCAGGTCACCAGATTTAGCTTTATCTCTGTAATAATGAAACAATTGCCTTTGCTGAACTCCTAATAGAGGGGAGATTTTCCCCTTCATCAGAAACCAGGCGAACCTTGCTTTCAGAAAATCTTTCACCCTTCCCATATACCGGTTTTCATGGAACAGGCAAAAGTACCAAATATCCGGTTACCTGCTCCGGCTGCGGTCATAGTTCAGCCGGGAGGTTTCAGCAGGTATTACTTTATGATTACCAGCTTCTTGGAAAAATGATCAGTGCCGGCAGTAACCGATAGGTAATACATGCCCGCCGGTAAATCTCCGGGAGTGAACGTGGCAGAATGAAAACCTGCGTTTAGTTTCCCCAGATTCCGGGCTGTTACTTTCTGCCCCGACAGGTCGAAGAGTGTAATCAAAACATCTGTTGGCCCGGTCAGGGTAAAATCAACAGTCACATCTCCTGCGGATGGATTGGGATATATAGCAGAAACTCCAAGAATAGCATTTACCCCGGTAATTTGCTCCAATCCCATGGTTTTCCGGTTGATGAAGGCTGCATAGATATTCAGATCTCCGTTGTTTGTTCTTCCATCGGTCCATACAGGGATGATGTAATCTTTCAGTCCCAGGATCTGGGTATATTCTCCAATTCCGAAATTGTCGTTTGAGAGGCCGGTTTTTGAAAAGTCGGTACCCAGAGTGGTTACCTGCCAACCCGGGGAAAAGGTTAAGCCATGATCAAAGGATTCGCTGAAATAGTAGTGGGCTTTGATATTGGCAGTATCATCCCTCCTGTCGTACCATCCCAGCAGCACATTACCATCGGTTCCGCAGGAGATGCTGCTGTAGTACTGGTGTGAACCAAAGGTATCTACGTTGTCATTCACCACTTTTGGGGTAGACCAGGTAAGCCCTCCGTCGGCGGAGCTACAAAAATAGATATCAAGCCCCTGCTGCTCCTTCTGGGTAACACCATTGGCAGTCCAGGTAAGATAGATATGTTGCGACAACGGGTTGGAAGCCATATAGCATGCGGGGTAAAGCCGGTCGGAACTGATGCCGGGAACAGAATCGTTGAGCTGTCCTGCCGAAAAACGGGGGAGCTGAACCTTTGCCACCACCTGTGGCTGGCTGAAGGTAAGTCCGCCATCGGAAGAGACCGCGTGGTAGAGGTGATAGTTTGCATCGTCCTTAGTGCCGAAAAAAGTAACATGAACCTTGCCCTGATAGTCCACATCAAGGCTTGCAAACTGACACAGGGTAAATGATGCATCGGAAATGGCCACGGGAAGCGGGTTAAAAGCAGTGCTGTCGGCTGGTTTGGTGTGCACCATAATGGTATAGCTGCCAGTGCTGATATCAATCTCCACATAACTCATGTACAGGTTTCCCCGGTATGAAGAGGAGGATTTGTCAACGGTCATCCACTGTTTATCGGTAACAGGCCGGTCGGAAGTGAATGTTGAAGCAACTACTCTGGCAAAAGAGACCGCACTTTTGGATGGACGGATCCAGTTAACCCCTTTGTCGTCGCTGTAAGCCCAGTAGAGACCCCAATAGATAGTGTCGGTACTCATATTCCTGATATGGAGTTCGAGCCAGGAATAATAGGCTCTGCCATCAGGATCATACACCAGCACAGGATCCCCTCCACCCATGGCAATTGCTCCGGGAACAGCAGGCATCGGGTTGAAGGAAGACTTGGTCCAGCTTCCTCCGAAATTTTTTGTGTAATAGATTGGCATTGAGATGGTTGAAACTGTCTGGCGAATCATGGCTACCGCCAGATTCTGGGTATCGGTGGGATTTACGGCAGCATGTACCTCTGCATCGATTGGGGAACCTGCTGCCACTGGCATATCCGAATGCTTCAGAACAGAAGCCCCCGATTTGATATTCGGATTATCCGGCGTTTCCGCAAATAGAATCGCTTTGGCCGGATCGATCTTGATTTTCTCCCTGAGCATCCATTCGATCCCTTTGCGGTTGGGCTGAGCCGACAGGAAGGTGCTGAATAATAGCAGTAAACATACAAAGACAAGGTGGAATTTTCTCATGGGCAATAGTATTTGGGTTTTTTCAGAAATATAGTTTCAGCCTTGCCAGACGAATGGTCTCAGCGATAAGTTACAGCCAGTAAATAAATCCGGAAAGTATCACCACTCCTCTTCCGCTGCTTTGCCGGGTTTGGTCATAAAGTCAGAAAGCGAGAGTACCATCTCATCCATATGGATCTTCACCTGGAGCAGATAATCGCGGTTATTCAGGTCGTAGTAAGGCCCGTTTTTATCTAGCCAGCGCTCCAAGGGAAATCTGGAAGTAGTTTTCAGATTGAACTCCGTGAAGGTATACCGGAACCTGCCATCCTTAAACTCCAGTTTAATCTTATAGGTAATTGTTTTGGAAGGGACTTTGGCTCCTTTATGGTCATCGGTAAGCCTGATGCTGTAACTCCCTTCGAGCAGACCGGATTCCGGACTTCGGGTGGTAGTTACAGAGGCAGGATTCGGGAAACGTTTGTTGATCCAGGCAATGGCTTTCACATACAATGAATCTTTACCGGCATTCTTCACCTCCACAACCCCCTGCCATGTGATCATTCCATCGGCATCCAGTGGTACAATGCCTTCAAGAGTGGTGTCCTGTTTCTCCTGGGCTGTCGATATCCCGGGCAGCAGCAATAATAAAAGTCCAACTAAAAAAAGGGTGCTCTTCATCATCAGCGATTTGTTTGATGCGAAATTAAAGAATAAGTCACAAACCTGAGTAACGAAAAAATCCCGGTCATGGTATTGGCCGGGATTCTTCCAGTTAGCTGGTTCGGTAATATTACATCATTCCCATACCGCCGCCCATCGGGGGCATAGCCGGTTCGGGTTTGTCTTCCTTGATTTCGGCAATCACACATTCGGTGGTAAGGAGCATTCCGGCGATGGAAGATGCATTTTCGAGTGCAACGCGAGTCACCTTGGTAGGATCAATCACACCCGATTCGAAAAGGTTTTCGTATTGCTCGGTACGGGCGTTGAAACCGTAATCACCCTCTTTTTCCTTCACGTTCTGGATTACAACGGAGCCTTCGAGCCCGGCATTTTCAACAATCTGGCGAAGGGGCTCTTCGAGTGCCCTGCGGATGATATTCACACCGGTACGTTCATCTTCGTTTTCCACTTCAATGGCTTCGAGAACGCCGAGGGAACGGATGTAGGCAATGCCACCGCCCGGAACGATACCTTCTTCTACGGCAGCGCGGGTTGCGTTAAGTGCATCATCAAAACGGTCTTTCTTCTCTTTCATTTCCATTTCGCTGGCGGCACCCACATAGATTACTGCCACTCCACCGGCAAGTTTGGCAAGGCGTTCCTGCAGCTTCTCACGGTCGTAGTCTGAAGTGGTGTTTTCGATCTGCACCTTGATCTGTGCCACGCGGGCGTCGATATCCTCTTTCTTGCCCTTGCCACTCACGATGGTGGTATTTTCCTTGTCGATGGAAACTTTCTCCGCCATTCCCAGGTAACTCAGGTCGGCAGCATCGAGGCGGTAGCCACGTTCTTCCGAAATAACAGTACCTCCGGTAAGGATGGCAATGTCTTCAAGCATCTCTTTCCTTCTGTCGCCAAAACCTGGAGCCTTCACGGCTGCGATCTTCAGCGAGCCCCTGAGCTTGTTCACCACCAGGGTGGCCAAAGCTTCACTCTCCACATCTTCTGAGATGATTACCAGGGCGCGACCGGTCTGTACCACTTTCTCGAGAATCGGAAGCAGATCCTTCATCGTAGAGATCTTCTTGTCGTGGATCAGGATGAACGGATTTTCGAAAACGGCTTCCATCTTTTCCGTATCAGTAACGAAATAAGGGGATATATATCCACGGTCGAACTGCATACCTTCCACCACATCCACATAGGTTTCAATCCCTTTTGCCTCTTCGATGGTGATAACACCTTCCTTCTTCACCTTGCCCATGGCTTCGGCAATGAGCTT
This sequence comes from uncultured Lentimicrobiaceae bacterium, assembly GCA_964550385.1. Lineage (GTDB taxonomy): Bacteria > Bacteroidota > Bacteroidia > Bacteroidales > SKPS01 > SKPS01. Next base: position 6,340 of record CAZJZF010000045.1, read on the forward strand.
TCCGATCATTGGGTCGTTGTTGGCGGAAATGGAAGCTACCTGCTCAATTTTCTGGTTGTTTTCGCCAATCACCTGCGATTGTGAACGAAGGCTTTTTATTACGGCAACAACTGCTTTGTCGATACCCCTTTTGAGGTCCATCGGATTGGCACCTGCGGTTACATTCTTCAGACCAGCTGTTACAATAGCCTGTGCAAGCACAGTGGCAGTGGTGGTTCCGTCGCCGGCAACATCGCTGGTCTTCGAAGCCACTTCCTTCACCATCTGAGCACCCATATTCTCAATGCGGTCTTTCAGCTCGATCTCCTTGGCTACCGATACACCGTCTTTGGTGATACCGGGAGCTCCATAACTTTTTTCAATGATTACGTTGCGCCCTTTGGGGCCGAGTGTAACCTTCACTGCATTGCTCAGCTTATCAACGCCGGTTTTCAATGCTTCGCGTGCTTTTACGTCAAAAATGATATCTTTTGCCATTTCTTTATATTGTTTATTTGTTGATTCGTTTAGTTGTTTAGCTGTTGATTGATAAAGAGTAAGGTTGTGAAGAAACCCAGCATTTCAAACCTTACAAACTTTACAAACCTTACAAACTTTATTAACTTAGATGATGGCGTAAATATCCGACTCCCTCATGATAAGGAATTCGGTGCCATCAATACTGATTTCCGTTCCGGAATACTTTCCGTACAACACCTGATCGCCTGCCTTTACGGTCATGGGCTCGTCTTTCTTACCTGCTCCAACTGCGATCACTGTTCCGCGCATCGGCTTTTCCTTTGCGGTGTCGGGGATAATGATGCCTGATGCGGTTTTGGTCTCGGCCTGCGCGGGTTCTACCAGAACCCTGTCGCCTAATGGTTGAATTTTTACGTCTGCCATAGCTTTAAATATTATTGGTTAGTTATTTCTGGTGAACTGCCCCTGTCGAAATGTATGCCATACCCATTTTAATGGGCTAAAACTGTCAGGGGTGTCAATTCCCTGAGGGGAAAAAAGAAAAATGTCAGAACGGGACTGCCATTCTGACATTTTCTCAATTTGAAATTTCAGGAGAATGAATCCCGAATTACTGCGCTGGTTGCTGCTCTGCCGGTTGCTGCTCTGCCGGTTGCTGCGCCTGGTCTGCTCCCATCAGTCCGGGATTTTCCTGACCGGGTTGGGCAGCAGGGGGAACCGGCGCTACGGGCATATCGGTGATCTGCTTCAGGTCGGTTCTTACGCCGGCTTTCGGTGTTTTAATCACCATAACGGAGGCAAGACTCAGTACCAGCAAGACAATGGCAAGTGTCCATGTGGCTTTTTCAAGAAAGTCAGCAGTTTTGCGAACGCCCATGTACTGGTTCGACGTTGAAAAATTGGATGCCAATCCACCACCTTTGGAGTTTTGCACCAAAACTATGAGTACCAGCAGGATGCTGACGATGATAATCAATACTGTAATGACAACGTACATACTACTTCTCCTTACACGTTTAATTTACAAACTATTGGGTGAACTTTTAATTTCCGCAATGCGGGCTGCAAAATAACTGCTTTTTTCCGGCATAGACAAGGACAATTTTTCTAAAATTTTAAGCGCCTTGCCGCGATTACCCTGCTGGAGGTACACATTAGCCAAAGTTTCTGTAACCAGGTCGAATACAGGTATATTGCTTTTTTCAGCAAGCTCCACTGCATCATCAAAAGTCCCTTCACGGGGTTTTATGCGGGGTTCAGCCTGGATAAACCGGTCGATCAGTTCCACCCCTTTTTCTTCCGTGGATACCTGAATGTTGGAATCGGACGGCTCATCTATCTCTGGTTCGGGTAATGGCTCCGGATTGTGCAATAAATGCCAAAGTACTTTACGGTCGGGCACAAACAGAGATGAATGGTTCAGCTGCGTCCCGAATCCAGAATCAGAAGTGCCATGCAACTTTTTCAGCAGCAACAGGTGTAAGCCTTGAAACCAGTGGACATCCTTCATCCACCCCTGTAGGGTCCCGGCATCCAGGGCATCCCACTGTTCAGGGGATTCATACAGCTTTACCAGGGTTTCCTTGTTCATTTGTATTGTTTTGTTGCTGATATTCACCTGCTCATCATTTCTGTCGATTGATATTCCTTAACCACGTACCAGTTTACCAGAGCCCGGTTGACAATATCTTCCACCAACTCTGCATTGATCTGATCGATGAGCCGGTCCTCCACCACCGAGAGACTTTCGGTAGAGGCATATTTCTGGAACCTGGAAAAACGGGTTTCGAAGTCCTTTTCGGGCTCCAGCCGATTAAAAAAACGCACATTCAGAGTAATGGTCAGCCGGTTCATGGCGGCCTGCTCGTTCCCCTGAATGGCTTCGGGGGTGGTGGCATATCCCGTGATCTCCCCTTCAAAATGGAGGTCGCCGGTACCGGATTCCAGCTTCAAACGGGTTTGCGATGATATCTTGTCGATGATGGCATTGGTAACCTTGGCACTGAGGGTGGGCTGTGCCAAAGGAGCATTATTCTGAAAGTAAGCCACAGAGAAAGTGGTTGCCTGTGCAGGGATAGAAGCTCCGCTTGTGGTATAGCGTATTTTTACGCATCCCGGAGCTGCGAGAAGCACTACCAGCATTACAAAAAGCCCAATCTTCCCGGGTTTCATTCCTTGATGTTGTACTCGTTAATTTTACGGTATAAGGTCCTTTCCGAAATGCCCAATTCGGCAGCCGCTGCTTTGCGTTTTCCCTGGTGCCTCCGTAGTGCTTTCATAATCAGCTCTATTTCCCGCTTTTCAATAGAGAGTGACTCCTCAATCACCTCGCTTTCTTCCAGGATGGGCTCCTCATCCTCATACTCATCATCGGAATAATGGGTCACCCTGTTCATGGCAGGAATATCATTCTGAAACGGAATTTCCGGGGCATTGGTATCCTCCTGGCCAAAACGCTTCAGGAGACCGGGATCGGACTGCTCGAGGTGCTGCATTACCAAAGGATCCCGAAGAATATGCATTACCAGAGCCTTCAGCTCGTGCACATCCTTTTTCATGTCGAAAAGCACCTTGTATAAAAGATCCCTTTCGCTCACGGAATCGCCCGTACCCTGTCCAGCACCCCTGAAAAGTACCGGCAGCTGACTGGTCTGGCTGTCGGGGAGGTAGGTGGTCAGTACCGGGCGTGTGACAAGGCGGTTGCGCTCGAGGATAGAGAGTTGTTCGGTGATATTTTTGAGCTGGCGTATGTTGCCGGGCCAGCGGTACCGCATCAGAAGTTCCTGTGCCGACTCATCCAGGGTGATCTCCGGAACCCGGTACCTTTCCGAAAAATCTACTGCAAACTTCCTGAACAACAGCACAATGTCCTCCTTCCGGTCGCGAAGCGGGGGTACATATACCGGAACAGTGTTGAGGCGGTAATACAAGTCCTCGCGAAATTTTCCGTGACTTATGGCATCGGGCATATTTACATTGGTGGCTGCCACCAGACGCACATTGGTTTTTACCACTTTGGAGGATCCCACCTTCATGAACTCACCGCTTTCCAGCACACGAAGCAGCCTTACCTGTGTCGATAAAGGGAGTTCAGCCACTTCGTCGAGAAATATGGTGCCGCCGTTCACTACCTCGAAGTATCCCTTGCGGGCCTCATGGGCACCGGTAAAGGAACCTTTTTCGTGTCCGAAAAGCTCAGAGTCGATGGTTCCTTCAGGAATGGCACCACAGTTAACGGCAATGTAGGGTCCGTGCTTGCGGGCACTGAGCTGGTGGATGATCTTCGGAAAGTTCTCCTTGCCAACACCACTTTCGCCGGATATCAGTACCGATATATCCGTAGGAGCCACCTGGATTGCTGTTTCGATCGCACGGTTCAATCCTGCGGCATTGCCGATGATGCCAAATCGCTGTTTGATTGCCTGAATATCCATACCTATTCGGGAAAAAGGGGAGCAAATATAAACATTTTCAACCGTTTCACCATAAGATCGCTTTTGCAGAACAGGCACATCCATATCTCTAAAAAAACTATCTT
>CAZJZF010000046.1:0-10334 GCA_964550385.1 uncultured Lentimicrobiaceae bacterium
TGCTGATAAAAGGTATTGAATACGGGGATAAAATCATCGACAAATCTGCTTCTCCCTTCAAAGATACGGCTTCCGAGAACAATGATCTGTTCATCCCAGGGCTCAAGAAGAGCAGCATTAAAGCGCTGATCCATTGACATTTGCCTTAACAAAGCATTGCGCTGTAAAAGGGCTCTGTTGTATTGGATAAGGTCTTCGAGGAAGCTGCGGTTGTATTGGCTGATAACCACATCTAGATACCTGCGTCTCTCCTCACTGCCTCCATCAATCAGAACGTGATCATACGGCGAAACCATAACAGCAGGAATCCTTCCAATATGGTCTGCCAGGCGATCTACCTCTTTCCCATTCACTTTGAAGAGTTTCCTTTGGTTCTTTCTAACCACACAATGCACACTATCAATGGAAATGCCCTGAACTGTCCTGAATTTTCCAAGAATGGAAAATTGTTCATTGCCGTGGGTAATATTCAGTGAGTCAACAGCATTAAAGTAGCTCTTGCAAAACGAAAGGTAATGCACGGCATCCAGTATGTTTGTTTTACCAGCCCCATTGTTACCCACCAAACTGGTAATTTTCCCGGGAAAGGTTACCTGTCCGGAGTCATAATTCTTAAAATACTGAACCGAAAGCTGATACAGATGCATAATACAACAACAGTTACCGGCTCAAAGATAAAAAAAACAGGCAGACTCAGGAGGGCTACTCTTCAGGCATCACGAAATCCTCTTTAGCTTCATCCGCTTGAGGAGGTGCGGGGAGATCATTGGTGTTTCTTTTCAGGATAGAAATCTTCCGCGGAGGGGTCTCTTCGCGGGGATTGGCTTTTTTTACTACGATTACAGCTTCCTGAAAAGTTGTTTTGTTGAGGTTGGCAATGGCCAGATCGGCGGCGTCTTCTGTAGCCATTTCGATAAAGCCGTAACCTTTTGACATTCCGGAGGTACGATCATAAATGATCTTTACGGAGCGCACTTCGCCAAAAGCTTCAAACAGCCTTTTCAGGTCATCGGTGCCAGTGTTCCGGTTCATTTTTGCCACGAAAATATTCATATGCATAGAGATTTGAACCGTAAAGATACTACTATTATTTTGAATTCGTATAAATTAGCTGAGTTTTTTTTAAAATAGTCTCAAAACTGCCTGTCAGAATCTCCAGGTTATTAACTTTGCCACACATATTATACATCTATATATCCATATCAATACTTGAATTATGCGATATCTTGTACAGTTGATATTTCTGGTGTTTGTGCCAGTGATTCTGATCGGAGTGCTGATCTATGAGTTCCAGAATCTGCCGGGTTATAATAATCTTCCGGAGTTGCAGGAAAAGTATGGGGTAAAGGAGAGCAGATTGATTGACCACACGAGGTTTGAGGAGTTGAAAGGGCCCTTTGAAGACGCCCATGCGATCACAGCAGCCTGTCTGAAGTGCCATCAGGAGCGTGGACATGAATTGTTAAAAAGCCATCATTTTACCTGGGAGAAAGAGGAATATATTGAAGGGCGGGGAGTTGTGTATCATGGAAAGAAGAATGCGCTGAACAACTTCTGTACAGGAATTGCGGGCAGCGAACTTACCTGCAACCGATGTCATGCGGGATTTGGCTACGCCGATAAAAATTTCGATTTTACCGATGCGAATAACATTGATTGCATGGTATGCCATGATAATTCAATGACCTATGAAAAAGCCAAGGGGAAGGCTGGGTATCCGATCGAAGGGATTGATTACCAGAAGGTTTTTGCCAATCTTTCGACCCCGAAGAAGGCCAACTGTGGCACGTGCCATTTTCATAGTGCAGGAGGTAACAATGTGAAGCACGGAGATCTTGAGGCAGCACTACTGGTATCGGGTAAGGATGTGGATGTTCATATGGGAAACGATGGTCTGAATATGGAATGCACGGATTGTCATACGGCAAAGAACCATGTGATGAAAGGGAGGTACTACGGATTATCCTCCACCAATCAGCGCAGGGCATTGTGTGAGGATTGCCACACGGCATATCCGCACAAGGATGGTTTACTGAACGAGCACACCCTGAAGGTAAGTTGTAAAACCTGCCACATTCCCACGTATGCCAAGGTCAATCCAACAAAAATGAGCTGGGACTGGTCGACTGCCACCACAAAGCTGGATGAAAAAGGGCAAGGGGTATCCATAACCGATTCATCAGGTATTCAGATTTATCTTACCGACAAGGGGAGTTTTACCTGGCAGAAGAATGCAAAGCCTGATTATCAATTCTTCAATGGTACAGCAGACCATCATTTTCTAACGGATACCATAAAAGAAATACCGGTAAAAATAAACAAGCTCAACGGCTCTTATGATGACCCTCATTCGAAGATCATTCCGGTTAAGATTCACAGGGGCTCCCAACCTTTCGATTCTGTGCACCACACAATTCTTCAGGCAAAATTATGGGATCCTGAAAAAGGCAAAGGTGGATTATGGGTTGATTACAACTGGAATGCTGCCCTTAAAGCAGGTATGGAATATCTGGAACTCCCCTACAGCGGAAAACATGGATTTGTCAATACCGAGATGTATCTTCCTGTAAGCCATATGGTTGCAGATGCCGACCTCGCTCTGGATTGCAAAGATTGTCATACCCGTGACAACGGAAGGCTGGCAGGAGTTGGAGGATTTTATATGCCGGGTAGGGATCAACATGCCGGGGCAGACCTGTTTGGGAAGTTGATCATACTGTTATCCCTGCTGGGGGTGATCAGTCACTTATCCTTCAGAATTATTACAGGGCGAAAGAGGGTAAGCCACAAAACTGCATAGTATTCAATATTACTAAATAAAACGCACTATGGCATCCAACAGGGTATACATCTACCGATTGTTTGAGAGGATCTGGCACTGGACCCAGGCATTGTTGATTTTTATTTTGATTTTTACCGGTTTCGAGGTTCACAGTTCCTACTCCGTGATTGGATTTGAAAATGCGGTAAGGTACCACAACGTGGCTGCCATATCCCTGATCATTCTTATCATATTTGCCATTTTCTGGCATTTCACTACCGGTGAGTGGAGGCAGTACATCCCCACTACAAAAAACCTGAAGGCTCAGGTAGAGTACTACATCACTGGTATTTTCAGGAATGCCCCCCACCCTACCCGCAAGACTATTCTTACCAAGTTAAACCCATTGCAGCGGCTGGTATATCTGGGTTTAAAGGTTGTGATGATACCGCTGATGGTCGTCTCCGGGTTGTTATACCTGTTTTACAGATATTCGGAAAAAGGGAGAATAGCCACACTGGGAACCGATAACCTCGAAGGTATTGCTGTATGGCACACCATAGGAGCCTTTTTGCTGGTGGGATTTGTAATTGTACACCTTTATCTGATCACCACAGGCCATACGGTCAGTTCAAACCTGAAGGCTATGATTACCGGTTACGAGGAGTTGGAAGAAGAGGATAACAATGCTTCCAAAGCGGAAGCGCAGGAAGATGCGAAAGCACAGGAATAAGTCTGAGATGACTATACTAAAAATCTGATATTATGAGTAATACAAAGCCAACAACTTACATTAATCCTTATCTTGGAGGCTTTCTGCTGGGAATGGTGTTACTTGCCGTTAACCTGGTAGGTGGCCACGGACTCGGTTCCAGCGGAGCCTTTAAGAATGTCGTCATCAAAGCAACGACAGAAGTAGCACCGGCTTTTGCAGCAGGCAGGCAATTTTTCAATCCTGACACAGGGAGTATCTGGCAGGCATGGGTATTTATCATGTTTCTGGGAGTGGTACTCGGGGGTTTTATTTCAGGTGCAGCTTCCGGAAGGTTAAAGTTTACCATTGAGCATGGTCCGCGCATCAAGCCTGCCACCCGGTTGATTTTTGCAGTAGCAGGCGGAATTCTTTTTGGCTTTGGAGCGCAATTGGGAAAAGGGTGTACCAGTGGGGCTGCCCTGAGTGGAATGGCGGTATTATCGACCAGTGGCATTTTAACGATGATGGCCATTTTTGGAACCGGATATGCCATTGCTGCATTGTTTAGAAAACTTTGGGTATAAACTTCAATACAAAAAATCATGACACCATTATATCCATTGGGCATTATTGATCAGGGGTGGTACCTCGTGATCATTTTCTTCATCGGCTTGTTTTTCGGGCTGGTGCTGGAACAATCCGGATTTTCCTCCTCGCGTAAACTGGCAGGAGTTTTCTACGGCTATGATTTCGTAGTGCTGAAGGTATTTTTCACGGCAGGGATTACAGCCATGTCGGGACTTGTAATACTGGGTTACTTTGGGGTAGTCGACCTTTCCCTGATCACCATAAATTCCAATTTTCTGGTGAGTGCCGTTACCGGTGGTGTGATTATGGGGTTCGGTTTTATCCTTGGAGGATTTTGCCCCGGTACCTCGGTTACCGGCGCAGTAATCGGAAAGATTGATGCCATGTTTTTTATCCTCGGCATTTTCATCGGTATCTTTGTTTTTGGTGCGTTCGACACCACCTTCAACAAGCTTTTTACGGGTTATTATTTTGACCACGAGATGCTTACCACCACATTTGGCCTTTCGAAGCATCTGCTCGTATTTCTTTTTATCTTGATGGCATTGGGCGCTTTCATGGTGGCAACCTATTTTGAGAAAAAGAGCACAAAAGGGCTCAAACCCACTAATAAAGTCTATTCCAGGCTGGGATTAGAGTTCCTGATGGCCGTACTCATAGGAGTGATAATACTGTTCCTCCCGCAGCAAAAAGCGAAAGGAATCAGGCAGATGGATGAAAAACAGGTTCTTGCGGCAGTATCTGATCCGGAAGCGAATATGAGCGCGGATGAATTGGCCTATATCATACTGAACAATCCCAAAAAAGCCACTCTGATTGATATTCGCAGCGCTGAGGAGTTTAACCTATTCAGTCTGCCGGGTTCGATACATATTCCTGTAGATGAACTGCTTATGAGGGATCACAGGGAGCTTTTCCGTGATCCGCTAAAGCAAAAGGTGCTTATTTCCAACGGGGGTGTTGAAGCGGCAGAAGCGCAGGTTTTGCTTGCAAGGAAAGGATACCCCAAAGTGCGAATTCTGGAGGGTGGGCTCAACCGGTTCACAGAGGTAATTTTCAAGGAGAATGAAACCCCCGAAGGAATTACAGGTATAGCCGAGCTCAGCCGGTATCGTTTCAGAAAGCGTGCAGCCATGCTGTTTAGTGGCGAAGGCGGTGAGCTGAATCTTCCACAGTTGGGAAAGAAAAATGCTGCACCTGTAATTACCGCAAAACCTTCTGCAGGAGGTTGTTAATCAATATTAACTTTAAAAATATCGGTTACATGGACCAGACCCAATTTACACCGTTAAGACTTGGATTGCTGATCATGCTGGGAATCCTGGTTGTCGGTTCCCTGTTTTTTCGTTACTGGCCGGGCAGATACGATGAGCCCGTTGGCAAATCTCTTGAAAGAGTGGCAGAAACCGGATCACTGACCCCCGAAGTATTCTATGACCTTCAGAAACAGCAGGATCAAAAGCTTTTGGTAATAGACATCCGATCGGCTGAAGCTTATGAAGCAGGGCACATGGATGGGGCAGTACATTACCCGGCAGAGAATCTTCTGGAACGAAAGACCATACGTAAGCTGAAAGATAAGATGGTATTGGTGTATGGTGACAGCGGCGGGGAATCATCCAGGGCAGCCACCTTGTTGCAGATGACCGGAATAAACGCTCAGGCAGCTGACCGCGGGTACACAGACCTTCTGGGAGCTCAAGGGGGAAAACGAAAGGTAGGGTCGGAAGCTGAAGCATTCAAATACAGAGAGTATTTTAAGGCACTGGAAAACACACCGGGACAGGTGATTGAGGTGAAAGTACCCACACCGAAAGCAGGAGGGTGCTAAGAAATCTGATTAAATGCTTCCCGCTTTTTGAGACGTTTTTTTAATCCAGTAATTGTATGCCAGGAAAAGCACTACTGTTGCAATTCCGATAGCGCCGTACACCCACCAAATTCTAAAGGGCTCATAAGTCTGGAACAGATACTGTTTCAATTCAGGATCTGACATTTGCAGATGCTGCATGCCTGCCCTGAAGATACCGGTTTGATCAAGCCCATCTACAGATACTCCTTTGTGAGCCAGTTCATCTGATATACAACGATAGATATCTGACATCGGGCCATAGAGTCTGCCATACAAAAAGCCGCCAATCAAATTTCCAAAAGCCAGAGGGAGGAAACTGTATCCCATGTAAACCCCTACTTTTTCCGGCGGGGCAAAACGGCTTACATACTCCTGGGTGCGGGGCGAGCTGATCATCTCTCCGAAGGCGAAGAAAACTATTGCCACTACGATAATCCAGCCATTCATCCCCAGGCCCATTGCAGCCATGGCGAGAGCTGAGATAAAAATCCCCAGTGTGATAGACCTGATGGGGGCTACCCCTTTTACAAGGTTCGACATCAGCACCTGAAAGAAGACAATGCTGGCTGCGCCGAGATTCTGGATCATTTCGGGGTTGATGATGCCCACTCCATCCCGGGTGGTACCAATGGCATAAGCAATCCAACGGGAAGCATTGTAAATCCTGGTTGTATCAACCCATTGGGTGATATACACGGGCAGGGTAAAGAATATCTGCATGTACATCATCCAGAAACCGGACATAATGAGCACAAAGACCATAAACTTCAGGTCGGACATCACCAAAATGAAGTTCCGTAAAATTTGAAGCATCGCTTTGCCAACGGAGGACTCTTTTGCTACGGCAATTCGTCCGGGCTCCCGGTAGAAAAAGATCACCGGAATGAAGTTCACGGCGATGATGGTTGCAGACATCACAAAAATGTAATGCCACTCCACATCGCGAAGCTTGGAAGCCACAAAGGGACCTATAAAGGCTCCGATGTTTACGATCATATAAAAGATACCAAATCCTACGGTATCATTGGTAGAATTGGTTGTTTTGGAAACCGTACCCACAATTACCGGCTTGAAAAAGGCAGCACCCACGCCTACCAGTAAAAATGCAAGGAAGATGCCCTGATAAGAGGTGAACTGCCCCATCAGGATGTATCCGGTGGCAAGAACCGAGAATGCCAGCAGAAGGATCTTCCGGTAACCCAGCTTATCGGCAATAGCACCTGCCAGCATGGGTAAAAAATAGATGGTAAAGGTAACAACCCCCATCAGCGTTCCGCTTTGTCCACTGGTAAAGCCCAAACCGCCGGAAGATTTCGGATCGGTAAGGTACACTGAGAGGAGGGCAAAAACGCCGTAGTAAGCCCAGCGTTCAAAAAGCTCCATCACATTCGACACCCAGAAGACCAGGGGGAAGCGATTCTTTCCGGACATGGTATTTTCCTGATTCATAATTAATTATAATTAGAAAGATCGATTCACCAGGTTTGACTCTTCGTAAGGGTAGCGACATATTGCAAACCATTTCCTGACCTGAAAAACCCGGAAAATCAACCGGTGAAAATTAAGTACAAATACATTCATGATAACCGGTGCCGGAAAGATTTTTATCATTTTTTCTGATAAGTAAGATAGGGCCAGAGGTTTTCGGGAACGATTGTGCCTGGGGGAAGGGCATTACGCAGATCCTGTTCAGAATGGATACCATTGGATCGGGACAACTCCACGAGCAGATAGGCCAGCTTTGGTGAAATGTAGGGATGCGCTGTGAGTTCTTTGGCAGTTTTTTGTGCGAAGGGTATGGTAACAATCTCATTCGGATTCGCAAAAAGCCTTGATGCATTCTGATCCAACACTTCAGGAGGCAGGCCAAAAACCTCTTTCAATTGGCTAAGGGAATGAAATCCACCCAAAGCGGTGCGAAAGTTCACAATCCGTTTGGCAAAAGTACTGCCAATCCCCTTAAGCGTTTTCAGCTCGGTAGTATCGGCCATATTGAGGTTGATCTTACTTCTTTTCGTCTGATCTCCATAAGTTTTGGAAACCATGGACTCCTGATTCTGGCTTTTTATTCTGATCCAGGGTTCCACTTTTCTGAAGAAATCTTCAGAAATCACGAAGCTCTTTTTCAGGTCAGCGGGGGATCTGAACCGGGATCCTCCTGAGGTATACCGGCAGATGGCAGCGGCCTGTCTGGTGGACAGCCCCAGCAATTCCCATTGGGCAGGTGTTGCGGTGTTTGGGTCGAAGAAGAAGAGGGAATCTTTCCTGTTTTTGCTGGTATAGGGTTTGGGCTCACCATTACCCCAGGTTGGGCTGTCACGCAATTGCTTTTCTGCCTGTATTGCAAGGCGTTCAATAGTTACCTCATCGGGAGCTGATGAGGTGTTCATGAGATAAATATTTACTGCCGTTGCAACCGCAATCAGAACAATTAGCAGCCAGACGCCTCTGCGTTCAGCGAGGTTGAATGCCAGGAGATCTTTCCAGTTTTCCATCATACAGGCATAACGCGCGGCTTTCTGTCAGGAGGCCACAGATTGTTGACCTATATATGAACGAAAATAAAAAAAAGGAGATTTACCAGTACTTTTTTATTTCGCCGGACTTCACTCTGCGCTGATAACTTTTCAGGTCGCGATATACTTCCGGGGCAAGAATATACAAACCCAGGATATTGGGGAAAGCCATGGCAAATATCATCATATCTGAGAAATCGATCACAGCGCTCATGGTGGAAGAGCAGCCTATGATTATGAATCCAAGAAAAATGATTTGGTAGATATATTTGGCAACCTTTCTGTTTCCGAAGAGTTTCTGGCTCCAGCCGCCAAAGAGGTAATCGAAGCCCTTAAGTCCATAGTATGACCATGATATCATGGTAGAGAATGCGAACAGGAAGACAGCCACAGTGAGCAGAATGGGAAACCAGCTTATCGTATGCTGAAAAGCATCTGACGTAAGTTTAACACCGCCAGAGGTCGACATATCCCCGCCGAAGTTATGGTGCTCGCCTGTGATTACGATAACGAGGGCAGTCATGGTGCAGATAATAACAGTATCAATAAAAGGCTCGAGGAGGGAGACAATACCTTCGGTAATGGGCTCCTTTGTCTTCACGGCAGAGTGAGCGATGGAGGCAGAGCCAATTCCCGCTTCATTGGAAAAGGCAGCGCGCCTGAAGCCCATGATGAGCACTCCAATGAGCCCCCCTTTCGCGGCATCGGCATTGAAAGCACCATTCCAGATCTCAATAATGGCACCTGGAATGTGACTGTAGTTCATGGCAATGACCACAATTGCCACACCCACGTAAAGGATTGCCATAAAGGGCACCATTTTATCGGTTACATTGGCAATGCTTTTTATGCCGCCAATAATGACTGCTCCGGTAAGGATAGCCAGCAGCAGTCCGAACCAGAAGCCATTTCCCTCCAGCATGGGCACAAAATGGGAAAGCTGCGCATAGGCCTGATTGGCCTGGAACATATTTCCTCCGCCAAAGGATCCGCCAATTACCATGATGGCGAAGAAGGCAGCCAGAATTTTTCCCAACACTGCCATACCTTTTCCCCTTTTAGCAAGTCCTTTGCTCAGGTAATACATAGGTCCACCGGAGACTTCGCCTTTCTTATCGATGTTTCTGTATTTCACACCCAATGTACACTCGGTAAATTTCGAGGCCATGCCCAGAAGTCCTGCGATGATCATCCAGATGGTGGCACCAGGACCACCAACTGCGATTGCCACAGCAACTCCTGCAATATTTCCAAGCCCCACGGTTCCCGACAGTGCAGTGGCAAGGGCCTGAAAGTGGTTTACCTCACCAGCATCTTTGGGATTATCGTATCTGCCACGAATCAGGGCAATAGCATGGCCGAAAGCCCGGAAGTTGATAAATCGCATAAAGATGGTGAAGAATACCGCCCCTGCGATAAGCCAGAGGATGATGAAAGGAATGTGATTTTCAACAGGATTGCCATTGGCATCGATTATCGGCATCCCCTCATCGTTCTTCATCACAGGATCATACATCCCAAGGGATTTGAAAGGATCGTGGAAAAGTACTTTTTCCATACTGCCAACTGCCGGTTCGAACCGATCGTTGATACGCTCACTGATGGTTCGCTGCGGCACCGGTGCAGCCAGGGTCGTATCGGAAGGTGACAAAACGGGTTGTTGTGCTGCCAGAGGCATTATCGCAAACAACAGAGACAATAGAAAAAGGGCAGGTTTTATCATTTCGATGGCAGTTGTGCGGTTGAGACAACAAACCTGCACATTTTTTCGGAAACTGGCAAGAAAATCTAAGGAGAATATGCGCAGACCTCAATCGTTGAGGATAACAGATGATGACCGAACCGGCATTCGAGGCATTTTTTCTGTCGGCAGAATTCATTGAGCAGTTCAAGGAGCCCCTGGGTTTCGAGGGCAGAATCAGC
>CAZJZF010000047.1:0-7629 GCA_964550385.1 uncultured Lentimicrobiaceae bacterium
TTTCAGTAACGGGGAAAAATATTCGGCAAGCTGTAAGGTAATATCGGCATCCTCGCAGGCATAATCTTTCAGTTGTTCTTTGTCAACACTTCTAATATCAACCTTTTCCTGTCCTTTCGAACCGGTAAGGGTGGCAAACGATACAGGTGAATACTGCAGATAGGTCTCCGCCAGATAATCCATATTATGCCGCATCTCGGGCTGCAACAGGTAATGGGCTATCATGGTGTCGAACATCGGCCCCTGTACCCTCACCCCATAATTTCTGAGAATCTGAAGGTCGTATTTAAGGTTTTGGCCAATCTTGGTCAGTGCAGAATTCTCAAAAAGGGGTTTCAACTCCTCAACGATTTCCAGTGCTTCTTCCCGATTCTCGGGAATGTGCAGAAACCACGCCTCGCTGGGTTTCACGGCAAAGGAAATCCCAACCAGATCTGCCGTCAAAACATCCAATCCGGTGGTTTCAGTGTCGAAACAAAAGGTACCGGCAATGGCCGCCTTTTGGGCAATTTCTCTTGCGCCCGATACCCCTTCAGCATGATGGTATTGGTGCGGTACATCATTCAGCGTTTTCATTCCAGCACCGAAAAAGTCTGCGCTTTCCGGTGAATCAAACAGGGAGGTTTGGAAACCACCGGATGCCGGTGCCGCAGTTTTTTCCACTGTGGATGGTGGGTCACCTAAAACCCTTGCTGCAAGGGTTCTGAATTCCAGCTCTCCAAAAACCTCCGTCACCAGATTTCGGTCAGGCTCGCACATCATAAACTGCTCTTCATTAAAATCAACCGGCACATCGGTGATGATGGTAGCCAGCTTTTTTGATAACAACCCCTGCTCCCTGAAATTCTCTACATTCTCCTTCATCTTCCCTTTCAGTTCCGGGGTGTGCTCCAGCAGATTTTCGAGGGAACCATAGGTGCCGATCAGTTTCGAAGCCGTTACCTCCCCAATGCCCGGGATGCCGGGGATATTGTCGGATGCATCACCCCAAAGGGCAAGAATATCAATAAGTTGCGAAGGATTCGAAATGCCATGTTTCCGGCAGATATCTGCTACTCCCAAAATGTCGGCCCCAGAACCCATTCTGGCAGGCTTATAAATCTTCACCCGTTCAGTTACCAGTTGTCCGAAATCCTTGTCAGGAGTCATCATAAACACATCATAGCCAAGCTCTTCGCCCTTTTTTGCGAGGGTTCCAATGATATCATCTGCCTCATAACCCGGCATCTCCAGAATGGGAATTCTGAAAGCTTCCAATACTTTACGGATCCAGGGGATAGAAATCACCAAATCCTCTGGCATGGCATCACGGGTGGCTTTGTAAGGAGCATATTCTTCGTGTCGTACCGTGGGGCCATGAGAGTCGAATGCCACCGCCAGATGGGTTGGGCGCTCATTCTTCAGCACATCCAGCAGGGTATTGGTAAAACCCAGCACTGCTGAGGTATTCATCCCTTTTGAATTGATTCTGGGTGCTTTGCTCATCGCAAAAAAGGCGCGATAAATCAGTGCCATGGCATCCAGGAGGAAGAGTTTTTTTTCGGGCATAAGTGCAGCAGTCGATTGGTGTAATGGCGAAAGTACGAATTTTATCTGCATGAAGACCAGCCAATAAAATCAGTGTCACTTGTGCTGAGCCAAGCCGATGCAAATATGTTCTGTAAATTATCCGGAAAAAGGAATGCAATCATAAAAACGATTCCCAAAATATTATTCAATCTACAGCACTATCAGAAACAGCCCCAGAAACCATACAAATCCGGCAAGGAATCCGGCATAAACCTCCGCAGGCCGGTGACTTCCGGTAACAATTCTGGCCACTCCAAGTAAACCTGCCAGCGTAAAAACCACCACAAACGGGATAAAAAAACGTTCGGGGGCGTATCGGGCCAGTCCCAGCATCATTCCTGCCACCCCGCCGATCCCCATCATGTGGATGCTGATTTTCCACCGGAAATTGATCCCCATGGCAATCAGTATCATCCCCGTGGTGCCAAGCATCATCAGGGTAAATTCCACTGGCACGCTGTATCTCTGTAAAAGCCTGGATGTGAGGTAATAAATGACGGCTGTAACCAGAAAGGGAACGGTTCTTTCCTTTCGGTCGTTCAGATGCAACGAATGCACCAGCCCCATGGTTTTCAACATCATTACCAGGATGACCGGGATGCAGAAAGTGGCAATAAAAACCACCGCCGATAAAATCCACCACCCTTCTGTTGATAAAAATGTGAGGGGATACCAAAAAGAAGTATAGAGCAGAAAGAGGTAAAACGGCAGAAGCAGCGGATGCAACAGCACCGACACAAACAAGGCAGAACGGTTCATCAGAAGGGAAAGATCCACTACATTTCCCTCCTCATTCTGGCAACGGGAATTCCCATTTGCTCCCGGTATTTGGCCACCGTACGGCGTGCGATCGTATACCCGCGCTCTTTCAGAATCATCGCCAGGGCATCATCGGTTACAGGGTTGCGCTTATCTTCACTGCCAATGCACTCTTCCAGAATAGTTTTTACTTCGCGGCTCGAAACCTCTTCCCCCGATTCGGTCTGCAACCCTTCTGAAAACAGGGTTTTGAGCAGGAAAGTGCCAAAGGTGGTTTGTACATATTTGCTGTTGGCAACCCTCGAAATGGTGGAAATATCCAGCCCTACCATTTCAGCAATATCCTTCAGAATCATGGGCCTGAGGCGGGTATCATCACCGGAAAGAAAGTATTCTTTCTGAAATTCCATAATGGCGCTCATGGTAAGTAAAAGAGTCTGTTCCCGCTGCTGGATGGCATCGATAAACCATTTGGCGGAATCTATCTTCTGCTTCACAAACATCAATGCCTCTTTACGCTGAGAGCTGCCTCTGGAACTCTTGTCGGAAGCATATTGCTCAAGCATCTCACGATAGGTCTTATTCACCCTGAGCTCTGGCCGGTTTCTCTGGTTTATCCGCAATTCCAGCTCCCCTTCTTCGTTGCTTACAAAGAAATCGGGCAAGATAAAAAGCCCTCCCTGCGAGGAATCCCCCAGGGTATTACCGGGCTTTGGATTCAACTTAAGGATCTCAGAAACAGCCTGCTTCAGCTCCTCTTCGGTGGCACCGGTCCGTTTCAGGATTTTATCAAAATGTTTTTTTGAGAAGTCGTCAAAATGCATCCCTATAACCTGGCGGGCCAGTTCAATGGCATCCGTCTCCTCCTCAGCTCTGTTAAGTTGTATAAGTAAGCACTCCTGCAGGTTGCGAGCCCCTACCCCCGGAGGGTCGAGCTGATGCACCAGCTGCAAAAGGGTTTCCAGTTCCTTCAGATTTGTGGTGATGTTGAAGCTGAACGTCAGGTCATTCACCAACGCGGGAAGCTCCCGCTCCAGATATCCTGAATCGTCGATGTTGCCGATGATCACATCAAGTATCACTTTCTGGCGTTCATCCAGCACAAACATCCCTGCCTGGTTGTGAAGATGTTCGTTGAAAGAAATGCCGCTAACCACCGGTGCCTCCCACTCTTCCTCATCCCGGCCACGGTTCTGAATGGCAAGCTTATACGCTGGGGTGTCATCATCGTCGAGGTAATCCCCCAAATCAAAATCATCATATTTCTCCTCCCCCTCTTCTTCAAAGTCATCCTCCCTGTCATTGTCCTGGGAGTATTCGTCCTGGGGTTCATCCTGCTCTTCTGAAGTTTCCTCCAGAGCCGGGTTTTCCTCAATCTCCTGCTTGATACGCTGCTCCAATGCCACCGTAGGAATCTGTATCAGCTTCATCAGCTGGATCTGCTGTGGCGATAGCTTCTGTAATAGCTTCTGTTGTAATCGTTGTGTTAACATCGGTTACCCTCCATCACTTTTCCGCAATATACGCAAAAATCTTTTCCCTGTCAAGCATGATTTAAAATTCGGCATTCTGGGGTGTCCTCGGAAAAGGGATCACATCGCGGATGTTGCCCATTCCGGTGATAAACAGCATCAGCCGCTCAAAGCCAAGACCGTATCCACTGTGAACCACGGTGCCAAAACGGCGGGTATCGAGGTACCACCACATCTCTTTTTCGGGAATTTCCATTTCCCTCATTCGGGTGAGCAATTTGTCGAAATTTTCCTCACGCTGGCTCCCTCCGATAATTTCTCCAATGCCCGGAAACAATACATCCATGGCTCTAACCGTGTTGCCATCGTCATTCTGCTTCATATAAAATGCCTTGATCTGCTTCGGATAATTGGTAAGAATCACCGGCCGTTTGAAGTGTTTTTCCACCAGGTAACGCTCATGCTCCGATTGCAGGTCGGCGCCCCAGCGGTCGATGGGATAATTGAATTTTCCCGCCTTGTTGGGTTTCGATTCCTTCAGAATCTCAATGGCTTCGGTATAGGTAATCCTTTCGAATGGATGCGCCAGAATGAATTCCAGCTTCTCTATCAGCGGCATAGAGCGCTCTTCCTGCTTCTTCTGTTTCTCCTCCTCTGTAAGCCTCGACTGCAGGAACAGCAGATCCTCCATGCAATGGTCGAGGGCATACCGTACCAGATATTTCAGCATCTCCTCTGCCAGATCCATGTTGTCGTGGATATCATAAAAAGCCATCTCGGGCTCAATCATCCAGAATTCAGCAAGGTGGCGTGAGGTATTCGAATTTTCTGCCCGGAAGGTGGGACCAAAAGTGTACACTTCGCCCAAAGCCAAAGCTGCAAGCTCTGCCTCAAGCTGTCCCGAAACGGTAAGATTGGTCTCTTTCCCGAAAAAATCTTTCGAATAATCCACCTTTCCTTCTTCGGTCAAAGGAGGATTCTTTGCGTCCAGCACGGAGACTCTGAACATTTCTCCTGCCCCTTCGGCATCACTTCCGGTGATGATCGGCGAATGGATATTCAGAAACCCTTTGTCGTTGAAGAATTTATGAATGCCAAAGATCATGGCATGCCGCACCCGTGTAATGGCACCAAAGGTGTTGGTACGAAACCGCAGGTGGGCAATTTCACGCAGAAACTCCAGGCTGTGCTTCTTGGGTTGTAACGGATAATGGTCGGGGTCGGCACCGCCCAGCAGAGTCACCGCCAGAGCTTCTACTTCCAAAGCCTGCCCGGCTCCGGGAGATGACACCACCCTCCCGTCAATCCGAAGGGATGCACCTGTATATACTTCGTCCAAAACCGATATATCCATCAGCTCGGGGTTCACCACTATCTGAAGGTTCTGTAAGGTAGATCCATCATTCAGTGCGATGAATGCCACATTCTTGCTGATGCGCTTGGTGCGTACCCAACCCCCTAATACCACTTCCTGACCCGGTGTCCCCGTGGCCAGCAATTCCTTGATCTTTATTCTCTCTTTCCGCATAATTCCTCAATTCTTTTGTGATGCAAATTTACCCATTTCCTTCCACGATCAACACGATCTCTCCCCGGGGCTGGTTTTCTGTAAACGCAATGGCCAGATCTCCAAGGGTTCCTCTGTGATATTCCTCATAAATTTTCGAAATCTCACGGACAACTGCAGCCCTTCGTTCCCTTCCGAAAACCTCCGCCAACTGCCCAAGGGTTTTCACCAACCGGTGTGGTGATTCGTACAGCACCACCGTATAGGGGTATTCAGCCAGCCAGGCAATCCGCGTGATCCTCCCTTTCTTCGGGGGGAGAAATCCTTCGAAATGAAACCTGTCGCAGGGAATACCGGATGCTACCAACGCCGGCACAAAGGCTACCGGACCTGGCAGACAGGTTACCTGCATACCCCGTTTCAAAGCCTCCCGCACCATCAGAAAACCGGGATCGGAAATCCCCGGAGTACCTGCATCGGTCACCAACACCAGGTTGGCATCCTCACCCGCTTCATCCAGAATTTTTCCGGTACGCTGATGTTCGTTATGCAGATGATAGGCCACCATACGGGTTTTGATGTCGAAATGCTTCAGCAGGATGCCTGTGGTGCGGGTGTCCTCCGCCAGAATCAGGTCGGCCTGCCGGAGCGCCTCCAGTGCCCTTAGCGTGATATCGGAAAGGTTGCCCAGCGGGGTTGGTACCAGGGTGATCTGTGCCATGTTTTAACGGTATAGCTCCGCGTAGCGGGTGATAAGTGTGAAGAACGGAATGTAGGCGGTAAACGGAACAGGGCTCCGGTCAGTAACTGTATGGTATTCTGTTTGTTCGCTTCCCATGGTGTAGATAAAAAAGGCCTTCACCCCGCGGGCATGGAACGGATGGTGGTCACTGTTGGCACTCTCACCCCGAACGGCGACCTGTTTCACCAGCGAATGGGCTGCATTGAGACTGTCCAGAAGTGCAAAATCGTCGGGATGCACGCTGCCGTTCACAACTGTAATGCCATCGCTGCCAGAGGCCACCATGTCGAAATTGAACAGCACGGCAATATGTTGAAGCGGGAAAAGCGGGCTTTCGGTGTATCGGGTCGAGCCCAGTAACCCCGCCTCCTCACCAGTGAAAGCAATGAAAGCCATGGAGTAAGGTTGAGAATTTTTGCTGTAATGGCGCGCCAGATCCAGCACCATGGCGGTGCCGCTTGCATTGTCGTTGGCCCCGGGAAAAACTGCATCACCCATCATCCCCAGATGGTCGTAGTGCGCGGTAAAAACAATAAAACTATCCGGGTAAACCGTTCCCCGAACCATGGCTGCCACATTCTGGCTGTGGTATGTAGGCTCGAAATGGTTTGCAAATGAGACAAACAGCGTCCGGCTTCGGTGATTAACAATGCCTGATTTCACTGTAACCACCAGATAATCTGTTTCTATGTCACTGTCAGAAATATGCCAGTAGGGCTTATCCATGATACGCACCATGCCCGCAACCCCGGGAATCTGTCCGCGAAAAAGCGCCTGGTAGAGATCTTTCAGCTCCTTGTCAGCAGCTATGGCAGGATCTGCTACCACCAGAGTATTCTGCAGATTACGCCGGAAAAAGCGGTGTAACCGGGCCGGATTTTTGGCGGTTTTATGACTCAGCCATACCAGGCGGTATTCCCTGGAAACGCCTTTCGATCTGGCCGAAACCAAAACTTCCGTGCCGGCCTTCAGCGATCTGTCGCCGATGCGGCAAACTACCTCACCAGTGATACTGTTCACCGGGAAAGTAACCGGCTGCATATAACTGCTTCCAATCGGCTCCAGACCTGCTTTCCGGAACTCACCAGCTATAAACTCCGCTGCCCTGCGATCACCATTCCGCTGGTAACCCCTTCCTGCCATGGAGTCCGACGCCAGAATTTCCACCACCCGTTTCACATAGACTGTATCCTGGGAATGTGACTGTAAACTAATGGTTACCAGCAATATTATAACTGCTGCCACCCTTCCGATCTGTCTGTTCCAACCCATAGTGCTGCCCATAAAATTGTTTCGGAGTAAAATTAAGGATTATTGGGGTAATTTTTTTGGGCAAAACGAGTCAGATCAAAGCCTGCATTGACACTACCAGCGGTTAACTGTACCTCCGCGTTACCATATCAATCAGCTTCTGGAAAGCCATATTCTCAATGTCCCAGTGATACTGCGAACGAAGTTCTTCCATCAGGGCAATGGCTTCGTTCCGTCCGGGCATCTGGTTTAGCCGATCGATCTCATCGTTGTACAAAACCATATTTCCCATAAACAACTCGTATACGAAAATGAACTTTTCGTTGATA
>CAZJZF010000047.1:7639-10298 GCA_964550385.1 uncultured Lentimicrobiaceae bacterium
GTCGAGGTTCGTCACCGAACCGATGCCCAGCGTGTTCAGCCGTTCGATCACCTCATTGTACAAAGCCATGTTGCCCATGAACAACTCATTCAAAAAGATGAATTTTTCGTTGATGCCTATGGCGGTTTTCAGATTGCTGATGGGATTATGCTGCATCCTGCCCGATATGCTCTGATCGGAAAACCGGGCTGCAATCAGGTCATTGATGGATTGTGCTCCCTCCTTTTTCAAGGTTTCTCCCAATATTTTTTTTCCCTCCTGTTGGGATATCTCCTTGCCTTTGGACTCCTTTGTAACCTGATTTCGTGAAGATTCCGTGATATCCGGTATAACCATTTCGGGTTCCGGCAGTGGTGCTGCAGCAGGCTTCAGCTCAATAATCTCAGTTTCTGGGTTGATTCGCTCTATTTCTTTAGCAGGCTTCGGTGCACTAATCTCAGGTATCGATCTAATTTGCGATGTTTCTTCCGCAGGCTTCGGTTCAACAATTTCAGGTTCCGGGCTCAATTGTGCTGTTTCTTCAGCATATTGAAGTGTTCCCGACCCAATCGGCTGAGAATCACTCTCGGGCACGGCCTCTTCTTTGCCTTCCAACTCAACGGCCCGGATCAGTAAACAAAGGTCATACATCTTTCTGATATCTTCCAGCGCCAGATCCATTTCGATGGCAGGAACCCTGCCACTGCACTGGCTGATGTTTTCTACCCGCACAGCGACTTTTCGGGCAATATGTGCCAGTTCTTCTGAATAATGGGGGTTTGCCATAACGGAAAGTGTTTGGATGATATGAATTATAACGCTGAATCTTGCTATTTTTGTGCTCCTCTTCCGGATTCTTTGGCACAAAAATACATAATCCTGCCGATGATATCTGTGGAAGATGACCGAAATACCTGCTGACCTGCCTGCAGATTGATAGAAAGATGCTGATGTACGACAATCCAACAGAGATAAAACGTAGCCGCGGTACCATTGAGGTGATCTGCGGTTCAATGTTTTCAGGGAAAACCGAGGAGCTGATCCGGAGGATGCGCAGAGCACGACTGGCACGCCAAAAAACTGAGCTTTTCAAACCGGTTATCGACAACCGTTACCACGAAAGCAACATCGTATCACACGACGACCGCACCCTGGTATCTACCCCCGTAGTATCGGCTGAACAGATTTTGCTGCTGGTGCACGATGCCGAGGTAGTGGGCGTTGATGAAGCACAGTTTTTCGATCCCGAACTGGTAAACGTTTGCAATACCCTCGCCGACCGGGGAATCAGGGTGATAGTGGCAGGGCTCGATATGGATTACCTGGGTGTTCCCTTTGGCCCAATGCCTGCACTGCTGGCTGTTGCTGAATACGTTACAAAGGTTCACGCAGTTTGTATGCATTGCGGTAATCCGGCCCAGTATTCCCATCGAAAAACCAACAACAGTAACCGGGTTCTCCTAGGTGAACTCGACCAGTACGAACCCTTGTGCCGCACTTGTTTCAACCTGTTGAAAAATCCCTAATTTTGCCATCCTAAAAAACTCATTGTTATGAAAGCCTTTTTGAACTTACTGATTGCTGTTGTTTTAGTGTCGGTCGCAGGTTGTGGAAATGCGCAGTCCCCGGCCACGGAAAATGCACCTGGCCAAACCACTGATACCCTTAAAAAGCCGGAACCCCAGACCGAAGCAGTGGTTAAGATCATAACCGATTTTGGTACGATGACGATAAAGCTTTACAACGAAACCCCTCTTCACCGTGATAATTTTCTGAAACTTGCCCGCGAAGGTTTTTACGACAGCCTGCTGTTTCACCGGGTTATCAATACTTTTATGATCCAGGGAGGAGACCCTGATTCCAAAAGGGCTGCTGCCGGAGCCATGCTGGGCAACGGTGGTCCGGGCTATACCGTCCCTGCAGAATTTCGTCCCAACCTGATCCACAAAAAAGGAGTACTGTCAGCTGCCAGAATGCCCGATCAGGTAAACCCTGCCAAAGCGTCAAGCGGCAGCCAGTTCTATGTGGTGCAGGGAAAAGTGTATACCCGCGAGGAACTTCAGATGTTTGAGCAGCGCATGGGGGTGAAATTTACACAGCAGCAGATAGATACCTATACCACCGTTGGAGGAACACCTCATCTGGATGGTGGTTATACCGTATATGGAGAAGTGATCGATGGCCTCAAAGTAATCGACCTGATTGCTGCCCAAAAAACCGGCCCAAATGACCGCCCGGTTAACGATATCAGGATGCGGATGGAAATTGTAACCGATTATCCGGCAACGAAATAAATCCATCCTTCTAACCATTAAACCTGCCCGATGAAGGAACGAATCGCAACACTCTCCGAATACATCCGTTCGGTCAGCTTTCAAACTCCGGAAGAACTGGAGGCCTTCAGGATTGAATACCTCGGAAAAAAGGGAGCTGTTGCAGAGCTATTTGACCTTTTCAGGGATGTGCCCCCTGCAGAAAAGAAAGAGGTTGGACTCCTTATCAACCAGTTGAAAAACCTGGCCCAGGAAACCTTTTCCCACTGGAAAGAAGAATTCGATCAGAAAGGAGCAAAATCCCGGGAAGATGCCCCCGATCTTACCAGACCAGCGATGCTTACTCCTCCCGGAGCATTCCACCCACTTACCCTGGTAAGAAAAGAGATCATCGGAATTTTCACCCG
>CAZJZF010000048.1:0-10255 GCA_964550385.1 uncultured Lentimicrobiaceae bacterium
CTTCCGTTTTCACTACGACTGGTACCACGAAATCTTTCAGATGGTACACGAAGGAACCAATTGCCGGAAAGATTCTCCGGAATCGGCCGATCAGATGCTGAAACAGGAACAGATCACAGAGTTGGGCTATATTTGTCTTAAAATCCAGCAGTTCTTTGGCGAACCTCTCGACATCGAATGGGCTTATGCCGCCGGCCGGTTTCACATCCTGCAGGCACGGCCCCTCACGGCCATCCACTTCGACACCCCGTATGAATGGACCAACGCCGACCTGAAAGATGGCGGCATCTCTTCGTCGGTCACCACTCCGATGATGTATTCGCTTTACAAAAGCATCTTTGAACTTACCATGCCGGGATACCTCCGGAGCATCAGGGTGCTTACCGGACAGTCCGTAACCCATTGGTTTGAAGAGTGGTTCGGATACAGCTACTGGAATATCACCGGTGCTAAGGAGAGCCTGAAGAAGCTGCCCAACTTCGAAGAGCGCACCTTCGACCGGGGACTGGGCATCGAACCAGCCTACGAAGGGAGAGGGTTTGTGTCGAGAAATACCCCGGCCAACCTCTTTCGCGGCCTCAGGGCGTTGATGGCCACCCACCGCTCCATCCGCAGCCGACCGGCCATTTGTCGCGAGAGCAGCAGAAAAGCCCGGGAAATTCTGTCGGAACTGGAAGGATTGCCTCTGCACGATCAGGATCTGAAAGCCCTGCTGCAGCACCTGAACCAACTGATACGCGAGCAGTATGTTTTTATTGAGGGGAGTTATTTCTACACCATCTACGACAACAGCAATGCAGCCTCCTTTTTTCAGGAATCGCTCGAGAAATACAACCGGAAACACGATCAGGCGGTAAGCTACCTCAACCTCATTGCCGGGCTTTCCAACCTGTCGCACCTCAGGCCTGTGTTCGATCTTTGGGACCCTAGCCGTAAAGCAGCCGCAGAGCCATTTTTCTCCCACAGCAATGCAGAGACCCTCAGCCGGATGGTTACGGAACCTGCAGATTTTCCCTTACGTGCTGAAATCCATGAATATCTGCAAAAATATGGGCACCACTCGTACCGGGAACTCGATATCTCGGTTCCCAACTGGCAGGAAGACCCCTACCAGGTGATGGAGCTTCTGCTGCAAATGGCCGCCCAGCCCGACGAGGCAGATCCCAGAAAAGCATCTGCCATACAACAGCAAAAGTTCCAGGAGGAGAAAAACAGGATCCGCTCTCCAAAACTGCTGAAGCAGCTTGCCCTGCACAGACACCTGCTCTGGTGGCGTGAAGAGATGCGCGACCTCTCCTCCAGAATGTACCACCAGATCAGACGGGCCCTGTTGGCAGCCGGAGAAAAAATGGCAGAAGAGAAGATCCTTGCACTGCCCGATGATATATTCTATCTGACCCACCAGGAGCTGTTGTCGCCTGATTTTCTGCTGAATCCGGAACCTTTGCGTGACATGATTGCCAAAAACCGCATTTTCTGCCAAAGCTTCCGGAACTTCGACAAGCCCAATGAAATCCTCAAAAGGGCCTCCTCTGAGCGAAAAGCCTCTGTACAGGAGGATGGAAAGATCCTCCACGGCATTGCCGGTTCATCCGGCATTGTACAGGGACGCGCAAGGGTGATCAGGACAGTGTATGATGCGGTACAGCTCCGGCAGGGTGAGATTCTGGTGACCTGCTTCACTGATCCGGCGTGGACTTCCTACTTCAACCTGATCTCCGGGCTGGTAACGGAAACCGGCGGGATACTCTCGCATGGCGCTGTGGTTTCCAGGGAATACGGCATTCCGGCAGTGCTGGGGCTCAGGGATGCCACACAATTGATCAGAACCGGCGACCTGATTGAGGTGGACGGTAACCATGGAATTGTTACTTTTATGCAATGAAAATCTTTCGTGCCAGCCATACGTCCGACCTGAAACGGTTTGCCCGCTGTGGCATGGAGTACTCACTCCATTACGGTGAATCGTTTCCGAAAAGGCTCTCCGGGGAATTGAAGCTCTGGGATCCTTCCCATAATTTCTTCTTCGGACAAGGGGGTGACGCGGTTGCCCTGCTGGCGGTTGAAGATGAAAAGGTACTCGGCAGAATAGCTGTTTTCAAGCACCCGTATATCACCGAAAATCAACCCGGAACCGGTTTCCTGGGGATGTTTGAAGCAACTGAGCGTGATGACGTTGCAACGGCATTGCTCACCGAAGGGTGCCAGGTACTGCGGGAGTGGGGCTGCACCAAAGTGGTGGGGCCTGTGGATTTTTCCATCTGGCACCCATACCGGTTTATGACCAAAGGTTTTGGAAGCTATGTGCTGATGGGCGAACCCCGCAATCCGGAATGGTACCCGCAATTCTGGCAGCAGTTTGGATTTTCATCCGACACCCACTGGACCACCTATATTTACGACCGAAATGCCCTGCAACCCCTGCCTCAAAACCTGCAGAATCACGAGGCCCTCTTCCGCAGGCTGGGATACCACTGCGTTCTGCTTACTGGCATGGACGACCGGATCCTGATGCAACAGGTGCATGCCCTGCTGATGCCATCGTATCGCACCTTCCCGCTGTACAACCCCCTTTCGGAAGATGAATTTCTGAGCCACTACCGGCTGATGCCTGCCATGGTGAATAAGGAAACTTCATTCCTGCTCAGGAACTCTCAGGGCGAAATCATGGGGTTCAGCCTGCAGTACCGCGATCTCAACAGGGCAATGAACGCGATGGGTACCAACGAAGGCATCTTAGGAAAAATCAGGTTCCTGATCCACCGGAAACACCAGGAGGTGGCCATCATTGCCCAGGGAGGTACTACCACCCACCACTCGAGGGAAGCGGTGGCACTAGGGCTCGAAAAAGAGGGCACCCCGCTGTCGCTGGGACAGGTGGGACTGGCCCGTTCCATTCAGCTTTCCATCGACTCTGACCAATATTCAGGCTACGCCATCACCCTGGTAAGGGATGAAGCCCTGCACCGCAAAAACATTCCCGCCACCACCCTCGAAACCAGGGAGTACGCATTGTTTACCATGAACCTCTGACATGAAGCGCTACCTCACCTACCTCCAACAACGGTTTCCTCTGCTGCAGAACCTGCTCTTTGCCACACTCATCGGCATTTCTCTCCAAATCACCCTTCAGCTGGGGAACGGAGGCGAAAGCCCGGTGATCGGTACCGGCAGTCTGGCCATTGTGCTTACCATCACCGGTTTTATGCTGCTGATGCGGCTGTTCGATGACCTGAAGGATGCCCGAACCGACGGGGAGCTGTTTCCTGACAGACCCCTGCCCAAAGGGAATGCAACCCCCAAAATGTTGTGGATCATGATTTTGGGCATTCACCTCTTCTTTCATATCCCCGTTTTTTTATTCCCCGAAGCCCGCCTCTGGTTTTTGATGAGCCTTGCCTTTGCCTGGCTCTCCTTCCGGTGGTTCTTTGCCCCCCGGTTTATCAGCACCAGACTCCTGCTGGCCTTCATTACCCATCAGCCAGCGGGGTTCTTCGTAAACCTGTGGGTGGCAGCAGCAACCCTTTCTTTGATGAACCTTCCCTTCAACGCTACCGTTCTGATGCCCTGCTTTATCTTCATCACCCCGGTGATGCTGTGGGAACTGAGCCGTAAAATCAAACCCGAAGGGGAAGAAAACGACTATACCACCTACTCCAAAATCCTGGGACCCCGCACGGCCGCAGCAGTGCTGCTTCTGCCCGGATCTGTGCTCACCGGCGGACTGATTGTGATGGCTGAGCACCATGGCATCCCAACGCTGCATACGGGGCTGCAGGCCCTGTTTTTTGTGATCTTTACCCTGGCTGTCTACAGATTTATGCTGAAACCTGTCCGCAAACACCAGGTTCTGGCGCAGGCGTCGGTATTACTGAGCCTTTGCAGCCTTATCCTCTATATGGCATTTCTGCTGATATTCAACCCACCCCAGTGGCAATGGTTCTGAAAAAATCTTCCACCGATGCGGCACCCTTCCCTTTACAGCCGGGAGGCAAAGGGGCGAACCTGATCAGGCTGATGCAGGGGGGATTTCCGGTTCCCCCGTTTATGATCATCCCGTTTCAGGCATTTGAGGAGATGCTGGGAGATCGTAAATCGTTGATTGCAAATTACCTCTCCGACATTCAGCCCCAAAATGCCCCTTCGCTGTTACAGGCTGCGGA
The DNA here is from genome assembly GCA_964550385.1 of uncultured Lentimicrobiaceae bacterium. Taxonomy (GTDB): domain Bacteria; phylum Bacteroidota; class Bacteroidia; order Bacteroidales; family SKPS01; genus SKPS01. The sequence continues at coordinate 4,164 of CAZJZF010000048.1, forward strand.
TTCCATTGCAACTGCGTTGAAAGGGATTGAATTACCCGCTGAGGTCCTGAAGCAACTGGCCGATTTCGCTGCCGTTATCGGTGAAACGGGGGTGCGGTTTGCGGTGCGCTCCTCTGCCTCTGCCGAAGACCTGCACGATGCAAGCTTCGCCGGACTCTTCAGCACCAAACTGCATGTGGAGCCAGCGGACCTGGGCTCATCGGCAGTGGAAGTCTTCCGATCGCTCTATTCCCCCGAAGTAATCGCATATTGTGGACGCAAGAATCTGGATGTCAGCATGCTGCAAATGGCAGTTGTGGTGCAGCAGATGGCACAGTCGGAAACATCCGGCATTCTGTTTACCGTAAATCCGGCAGGTAACCTTGCCCGAATGTTGGTAACCACCGGAAAGGGGTATGGCGACGGTGTGGTAGAAAATACCACCGACACCCTTACCTTTCAGATCGACCGGCAAACCGGAACTGCCTACCGCCCTGAAAACTCCCCGGAGCTGCATCTGAACCCGGAACAAATCAGGGAGTTGTACGCCAGGGCGCTTGCCATTGAGGAGCATTTTGGCTATCCGCAGGATGTAGAATTCACTTTCGATACGGACGGCAAGCTCTGGATCCTGCAGTCGCGCGACATTACAACGCTGCCCGGGGGGGATGTGAGGATTCTCGATAATACCAACATCACCGAATCGTACCCCGGCATTACGCTGCCCCTGTCGTTTTCATTTGCCAGACAGATGTACGGCAGGGTGTTCGGAGGCACGGTCAGGTACTTCCGACCCTCCGTTGCTACCATGAAAACCCTCGAAGGGCCCCTATCGGAGATGATTGCCCTGGTGCAGGGAAGGGTATATTACCAATTGCACCACTGGTATAAGATTATTTCGGTGGTAACTCCGTCAGGAAACCGGCTGAAGGAGTGGGAGCAGTTTATCGGCATCCGGTCCAAAACTGCACCAGCCCGCACCTCCCGGCGGGGTGCTGCACTCCGTTTAGCCTTGATTACCATTGGATTGCTGTTTCGATACCGGTCCATCATGGCCGGGTTTTACCGCGATTTTGATAAAACTTACCGGAGTGTACGCAGCCGAACCGACCTCTTGTACCACGATGAGCCTGCCCGGAAAACAATCCTGGACATTTACCATGACGCTGAACGGGGTATACTCGAATGCTGGCCTGCCACGTTGCTGAACGATTTCTTCGTTTTCAGGGCGTATGCTGCCTGCGGCAGGATGACCGATGCCCTGACAGAAACGACAGATGGCAGCGTTCTGAGGGGGTTGCTGTGCGGCATCCGGGGTGTGGAAAGTGAGCTGCCGGTGATGGAAATGCTGCGCATCAAGGGAGCTATTCTCAGGGATCCTGCTTATCTGTCGTTATTCCGGAAAACGGCGCAGGAGATTGTCAATACCCTGAACCAGGCTGAATTTAAGCCGCTGAAGGAGTTGCTGAAAGAATACACAGCCCTGTATGGCGACCGCACCCTGGAGGAGCTGAAGCTTGAGGTACCCAATTTCAGGCAGGATCCGGAGGGGTTGATAAGGTTGATCCAATCGCAGCTCGATGGGGAGGCTACCCCGGAAGCCTTCAGGGAGCAGCAGGCGCAGATCCGGGGGGCAGCGGAGACAACCATGGAGAGCAGCTTGTGGGGGAAACCCCTCCGCAGGCCGGCATTTGGGTTGATGTTGCGTTTTACCAAAGCCACCGTTCGAAACCGCGAGAACATGCGGCTGCGAAGGAGCCGTGCCTACGGTGTGGTGAAAGAGCTTTTTGCCTTTGCCGGGAAGATGATGGCGGCGGAGGGGTCGATCGAAAAGGAACAGGATGTTTTTTATCTGGATATTGAGGATGTGCTCTCATTTTTAGAAAATGGTATTGCAACTCCTCTACTGCTAAAAGTTGATCATCGTAAGGAAGCTTACGTACGGTACCGCAACCTGGAACTCCCCGACCGGCTGATGTACAGTGGGGATGAGATCCCGTTGCCCGCCGAAACTTCGGAGCACGGAGCCTCAGCCGGCAAGCTGACAGGACTGGGCATTTCGAAGGGGGTGGTAACGGCACCGGCGCTGGTTTTAGCAGTCCCCGACTACGATGCACCGGTGGATGGGAAGATTCTGGTGACCCGCAGCACCGATCCCGGCTGGGTGTTTCTGATGACCCGTGCTGCCGGCATCATCAGCGAAAAAGGGTCGCCCCTTTCCCACACCGCCATTGTTGGTCGCGAGCTGGGCATCCCGGTAATTGTGGGGGTACCGGGTGCCACGCAGCAGATCCGCAGTGGCGAGATCATTACCATGGATGGGGAGAAGGGGAATGTGCTAATGTGCTAATGTGCTAATGTGAGGATGTGAAAATCCTTTTGGGCTCTAATCTGATTTCCTCCTTTCTTTTTTAATGCGAAATGTATCATGAGACAAAATATCGTACAATTTTGGAATTCAATTCCATTTTTGTATATTTGCATCATGATATACAGAACCGCAGAACAGGAACTCAGGTCTCTGGCCGCACAATTCAAAGCCGTTGCAGTGGTAGGACCACGGCAATCAGGGAAAACCACTCTGACCCGCAGTGTTTTTAATGATAAGCCCTATGTAAGTCTGGAAAACCCTGATGTGCGAAGATTTGCCATGGAAGATCCCCGTGGATTTCTTTCACAATATGCTGAAGGAGCCGTATTGGATGAAGTTCAACGGGTTCCCGAGCTTTTTTCCTATCTCCAGCAGATCCTCGATGAAAGCCCGGATCCCGGTAGATTCATCCTTGCCGGCTCCAATAATTTCCTGATCCAGGAAGGAATTGTTCAAACGTTGGCCGGCAGAATTGCCTATCTTACACTTCTTCCTTTCTCAGTTACAGAATTGGAAGGAATCATTGGAGCCAATCCGGTTGATGTGGTGCATAAGGGGTTTTATCCACCCCTTTTCGATCAGCCTGTTTCGCCACAAACCTGGTTTGCAAATTATATCAGAACCTATGTTGAACGAGATGTCAGGCAGATTCGTAACATTCTGGATCTCTATACTTTCGAACGGTTTGTCAGGCTGTGTGCAGGCAGGATCGGGCAGCTTCTCAACATGAACAGCATGGCTGTGGAAATCGGGGTCGACAATAAAACAATCCAGTCGTGGCTGGGAATTTTGGAAAGCAGCTACATTTTGTTCAGAATACAGCCACATCACAGAAGTTTTAACAAGCGGCTGGTTAAGATGCCAAAGATCTATTTTTATGATACTGGCCTTGCCTGTGCATTATTGGGAATTACTGAAGTGAAACAACTTGAAATTCATCCGCAAAAAGGGAGCTTGTTTGAGAATTTCGTGATACTGGAAACCCTCAAGCACATTCTCAATCACGGAAGAACAGAAAAACTCTATTTCTGGCGGGATCTCACAGGAAGAGAAATCGATCTTATCATTGAATCAGGAAGCGAGTTGTATCCCGTAGAAGTTAAAGCAGGACAGACTGTAACACCTGAGTTTTTTAAAAATTTATCTTACTGGCTGTCGCTGGCCAATCATAACCAGGGAAGCGTTGTGTTTGCCGGTAACGAAAAACAAATACGTTCCAATGGGGTTACCATCCTCCCATGGAACCGGATATCAGAACTATTCCTGTGAAATCACTTCCCGAAAAACCCGATTAAAATATCGTCGAGCAGTGCCGACCAGTTGCCCCAGGAGTGCCCTTCGTTCACTTTGATGTAATGGTAGGGTATCTGCCTGCTTTTCAGGATTTGCTCCAGCTGGTTGGCATTATCTTCGGTATCGTAAAATACGCCTGTGGTGATAAACACTTTGTCAATCGACAAACCAGCGCTTTGGCTGTACAACGAAAGCACATTGCTGTTGAAAGCCGGCGACTGGGGTGCCAGGAGTTTAAAAACATCGGGAATTTTATATCCAAAATAAGCAGCGCAATTGCCTCCGTAGGAAGTGCCTAGAATGGCCCTTTTTGCCGGATTACGTGCCGTTTTATGGGTTGAATCGATGAATGGAACCAGCTCTTCTTTGAAAAAACCAGCATACAGGGCATTGTTCAGGAAAAGCTCTTCCCGTTGGTTGTTGCCGGTATTGGGATTCACAGGATCCACAAAAACAGCCAATACGGGTGAGATAAGGTTTTCGGCAATAACATTATCCAGCACATTCACCATATAACCCAGCCCGTCTGTTTTATAATCCTGTCCATCCAGTACATAGATGGCAGGCAGGCTGTCCAGATTCGTATAATCCGAAGGTGTGTAAACCCAAAACCTAACATTCCGTGATAGCTTTTGGCTGTAAAGGATTTGTGCCGCACCCATTATTCCCTTGCTGATACCTTGCACAGAGGAGATATACTTTGATGAGTCGTAATCGGGCATCGAAAAGGCCGAATTATACCCGAAGCCGGATAACTGCTTTTTGGGGTTTTCGGGATCGAGGTTCCAGGTCGTTTTGTTTTCCACAATCTTGTAATCCAACCGGGCGTCTTTGGGAAAGGTTTTCAGCAGATACCAGACTTCCGAGGATCCGAGTTTTGTGCACTGATAATCATTTTTAAACCCCCATCCGGTCATGTCGCCCACAATGTGTACCGTATTAGCATTGGCCTTGCATACGAACACAATGGTGTCGTTTGAAATCCAGGGGATTCTTCCACAGGTTCTAAGGGTATCCCATAGCTCAGCAATCCTCTCCAACTGCAATACAGGATCCTGCATCTGCCCGATGGCTGAGATCTCGGCCATCAAATTGTTGATATAGATGGGTTTGGCAGGATCCACAGGTAAAGGTTCATCTTTGGTGCACCCAAATATGGCAAAGGCTGAAAAGGTTGCCATGATCAGACTTAAATATTTCATCGATTTCATCAGTTTATGAGCAGAAAAATACAAAGCATCCCAAAGAACGCTACCACGATATTTCAACCTTTCACCACCATCTGCACGGTATTGCGGCTGCGCTGTTCGAGGAGCACGTTGGCATCGTTGTGGAACCGGGTGATGATATCATCGGTGAAGTGGCGGATGGTAATGAGGGTGAGGTGTTTGTTGTAGCGAATCTTAAAGCGGTCGCGCAAAGCGTTGGTGATGCGTTCCAACTTCCCGTCGTGGTCGTCGATACACACCGAAAAACTGATGGCGGAGTTCTGCATCAGATTTACCCGGATGTTGTGCCCCGACAGTGAAGCGAAGATCTCCGAGAGGTTTTTCTCGTCCATGAAGGAGAAGTCGCGCGGGGAAAACGAAAGGAGGGTCTGGTTCTCCTTGATGATGTAGCTGGGGATCTCCTGATCGTAATTTTCGAGGGCGTGGATGATGCTTCCGGGGGCTTCGGGGTCTTTGAACGATTTGACCCTGAGGGGGATGTTTTTATTTTGGAGCGGCTTTATGGTTCTGGGGTGTATCACCTTAGCGCCATAGTAGGCCAGTTCAATGGCTTCGTGAAACGAGATGCTCTCCAGCAACTCCGCGTCCGGGAACAGGGCAGGATCGGCATTCATCAGCCCCGGCACATCTTTCCAGATCACCACCTCCTTTGCATCGAGGGCGTAGGCGATGATGGCAGCGGAGAAGTCGGAGCCCTCCCTGCCCAGCGTGGTGGTTTGGTTGTTTTGAGTGCTACCGATAAACCCCTGCGTAATGGCGATGGCTGATCCGGCAAGGCGTCTTTTTTCGAAGTTGCTTTGCAGGTTTTCAACTGTAATTTCCCAGTGAATCCGGGCATCTCGCCAGGTATCATCGGTGATGATAAGCTTCCGGGCATCGAGCCATTCGAGAGCTATTCCGCTGGCCGACAGATAATTCCAAATGATCCATGAAGAAGCGAGTTCGCCATAGGGTACCACCCTCTCGTACGCCCGGTCGGCATCCGCCGGGGGCTCCTGATTGATGATATGATGAAGCTCTGTAAACAGTTCTTTCAGGGATTCAAAAGCCCTCTGGTTTCCGGGCAGCAGCTCCTCCAACACCCCAAGGTGGTAATCTCTGATTTTCGAATAGGCAGCCTCCCGTTTCTCAGCATTTTTCCTTACCCAGAATGTGGTAAGCTCCTCGAGCCGGTTGGTGGTTTTGTCCATGGCCGATACCACAATCATCAGCTCCCCGGA
>CAZJZF010000049.1:0-10251 GCA_964550385.1 uncultured Lentimicrobiaceae bacterium
CGTTTGCCACCCTTACCGGTTCGAAAGGAAAGGAAAAAGTTGATATTCGCAGTGTTGACAAAGAACAACTGAAAGATTATGCCTGCGAGGATGCCGATATCACCTTACAGCTTGCCGAATATTTTTCCCCGTTACTGAAAGAGGAGGGTGCAGAAGAATTATTCAGGAAGGTGGAGGTACCCCTGATACCGGTTCTGGCTGAGATGGAATGTACAGGTGTAAGCATAGATGTGGATGCGTTGAAGGAATACTCCATACAATTGACGGCTGAAATAAGGCAGGTAGAGGAAATGATCTTTTCGTATGCAGGATCCATTTTCAACATTGCTTCTCCCAAGCAGTTGGGCGAGGTGTTGTTCGAAAGGCTCAGGATTGTATCGGCACCCAAAAAAACCAAGACCAAACAGTACTCCACCGGAGAAGAGATTCTGAGCAAGCTTGTTAACCATCACCCCATTGTACCTGCCATTCTGGATTATCGCAGCCTTACCAAGTTGAAATCCACGTATGTAGATGCTTTTCCGCTTTTAATTCATCCGAAAACAGGAAGAATTCATACATCGTATAATCAAGCAGTTACCGCAACTGGCAGGCTCAGCTCCAACAATCCGAATCTGCAAAACATCCCAATCCGGACAGAAAGGGGGCGTGAAATGCGAAAGGCTTTTATTGCGGGGAAACCGGATCAAGTGCTGGTTTCGGCCGACTATTCCCAGATAGAATTACGCATCATTGCCCATCTGAGCGGCGATGAAGCGATGCAGGAGGCCTTCAGATCGGGTTTGGACATTCATACCGCTACTGCTGCGGGTATTTACGGAATGGCTCCCGAGGATATAGATGCCGGGATGCGAAGAAATGCGAAAATGGTAAATTTTGGCATTGTTTACGGAATTTCTGCTTTTGGTCTGTCTGAGCGGCTGAATATTCCAAGAGGGGAGGCGGCAGCCATCATCGACGGATATTTCATGCAATACCCTGGGGTAAAGCGATATATGGATAAATGCATTACGGATGCCAGGGGAAAAGGGTATGTAGAGACGATGCTGGGCAGGAGGCGTTACCTGCGTGATATTACCTCCTCCAACAACAACATCAGGCAGTTTGCCGAGCGGAATGCCATAAATGCTCCGATTCAGGGCACCTCTGCCGATATGATTAAAATTGCGATGGTGAAGATCCAGGGGGAACTGGATGCCAGGGCTCTGGGGTCGAAGATGATTATGCAGGTGCACGATGAGTTGGTGTTTGAAGTTCCGGTGGAGGAACTGGAAACCGTAAAACCGCTGATCGTAGGATGTATGCGTGAGTCTTTGCCGCTGGATGTTCCGGTGGAGGTGGATATCAAATCGGGAAACAACTGGCTGGAAGCCCACTAATTGCTTTTAGCCGGGCAGGGTATTCTTGTAGTCGAGGAACCTTTTATACACTTTTTGCACAAACTTCCGGGTTTCCCTTCCGCGGGCATACCCTCCTTTCACCACCGGGTCGTTGAAATATTTGGGTTTGGATTTCAGCAACAGGTACTTTTCTGCCACTTCCCATTTTGATGGATCTTCATTATACTTCAGGGCCAGATAATAAGCATCCAGGATATGAGACATTCCGATGTTGTAGCAAGCCAGCACATACCGGGCTCGTTCATCGGGGTCAATGATTTCTGCCGGGAGTTTTTCATTGAGGTAGTTCAGCAACCTGATTCCCCCTTTGATCTGTTCTTCAGGTTTTTCGATATTTTTAACCCCGAATCTGCGGGCTGTTCCCGGCATCAGCTGCATTAATCCATAAGCTCCGGCCCATGATTGCGCTCTGGGATTGAACCTTGATTCTTCGAACATAATGGCAGCCACAAAGCGCCAGTCCCAGGGGCTGTCGGCGGTATGTTTGCGAATCAGGGCATCAAAGTGAGACAGTTTACCCCCTTTCATCGAGTGGAATTCACTCTCTTTGAGGTGGGAGGATTTCTTGCTGATGAAGTATTTGCTGTAAATTTTGGTGTACTTCTTTGTTCCGATAAATGATTCTATCCACTGGTTCAGTACACCCAGCAACGAATCGGATCCCAGTTTGGCAGCCCAGGCCACATCCTGCGGAAGACTCACTTCGGTAGTGATGTCGAGGTTATCGTACCAGGTTGAATTGGCCATGGCCACATGATCATCGGCAACGGTGTACTCAATTTCCCCTTCCGAAACCATGGCAATAAGGTCTTCAGAATCCTGGTCAACTTCCACGATATTTATATTGATACCATTTTCGGAAGCAAGGTTTCTGACCCGCATTCTATGGGAGGAGTTTTTCTGCACATGAACGGTTTTTCCGCTCAGGTCGGTGAGTTTGGTGATGAGATTGGGATCCTGATCCTTTTTTTTCTTCTTTTTAAAATCTTCGGATTTTCGCTGTACAAGTACCTGTCGGGTTTCGCTGAGGGGGCGGGAAAAAGCGATCAGATCGGAGCGGGGGGCTGTAACCGTAAGATCCATGGCAATCAGGTCGGCCTCGCCGGCTTTCAGCCTTAGTAAGCTTTCTTCGATAGAACTCACGGAAACAATTCGGAGGGCAACCCCCAGGTGTTCGGCAAATTCGGTAAGCAGCTCATACTGATAGCCCAATGGTTGCCCTTTATACAGAAAGTAGCTTGTAGAGGAGTTGTCCGTTAAGGCAATAAGGGTATCCCTTTTGAGGATCATCGGTAAATCTTCCTCCGGGAGTGCTGGTTCGCGGGCAACCTTACGGAAGAGGAACAGGTATGCTGCAAAGGCAAGCAATGCTACAAAAAGCAGGAGGACGATAAAATCTGCCGGTTTTTTAAGGAGGTTTCTGAGCATCATCAGGCAGTAGCTCTAAAGAGGGTGCAATATAGCAATTATTTACAAAACCAAGGTATTCTCTGTTTACTGTTTACTGTCGGGAAGCTGGCTGTTGCCGGAGCCGGTATACTTGCCCAATTGCGCAAGTGAGGTCGTGGAGGTAAATCCCTGTTTCGATTGGGTTTTATTGTTCAGAAAGTGTGCTTTCCCAACCGGAGCCATCAATTCCAGGAAAACCCGGTTATGGGCATCTGCTTCGTTTTTCTCCATCTTAAGCTCTGCCAAACCCTTGTTTGAAACGGAAACCAAAATGGTTGAAGTTGAAGCTGGTACACCGATAAAACGATTTCCGGTGAGGGTACATACCAGGCCCGGAACTGAGTGATTTATATAGATCATGCGCTCGATGGCGCTCTTTGCCTGAGTGACATCAAACAGATTGGACTGGATGATGGCGGGCTTGTCACCATCAAAAGCCAGATAGAATCGCCATCCACCCTTGATCAGGAAGGTGTTGCCTTCAACCAAGGCCTGTCCATAAAAAATCAGAAACGATTCATTGGCTGAGGATTCGACTGTTACTGTATTCCCGGTAAAATCCACTTTCCCACGGGCTGTATTGGTTTTGGCAATACCGCCAACCCTTACACCGTTTTTGGCAAATCGAAGGTCATTCATTTTGGAGGATGGCAGAAAGCTACCATTTTGAACCGTAAGAACATTGTCTGAAAAAATCAACTGGTAAGATTTTTTGCTCTCTTCGGAGAGTACATCGCCGGTAATCCGTATTGTTGAGTTCCCGGAAATATTGAACACACTGCCCTGCGTTTGATTGATGATTTTAAAACCCCACCCTGAGATTCCCTCCAGTATGTTGCTGATAATCATGGCCTTCACTGGACTTTCTTCCGTCCCGCAGAGTTTTATGGCGATGGTGTTGGATGCCACACTTTGCAGGATATTGTATCTGATATTGATTTCTCCGGAGAAGTAGGCAGTAATAAGCTGAGCATAGTCGGCCAGGTCTTCGGTATAACGGATGGAATTATTGGTAACCCTAACATTGGTGTTAAATCCTTTTATGGCTACAGAACCCTCGCCAAATCCGGCATTCAGCAGTGTATTGTTTGAAATCACACAATCGTTGGCTTTAACATAAATTCCTTCCGATCCTGTTTTGATTCTGGTACTTTGTTTTACTCCGCCATTGTAAATATTTTCAAGGGTGTTGCCTTTGATAGTCACGCGGTTGCCGAGGGCAAAGATTCCATGGCATTCAAATCCCTCGCCTCCTTGCAGGTTTTGTCCGCAGCGCACATTCCGGATGATATTGTCTGAGATTAAATAATCGCCTATCTGCTTGTCGATGTGGTAATTGTGAGCTGTATTCCCTAGTCTGATGGCATTCGATTGTTTTTGGATTGATGGATCCCCCAGATCCAGGAATTGATTTTTCTCGATGACCACATCGTTCAGCCTGGCAAAAAGCTCGACACCGGCAGTGCATCGCGAAAACCGGTTACCAGAAATCTTAATGCCTGTAAGGGTTTGCGAAGTATTGGAGATGGGGGCAAAAACCGGCTTTTCGATTTGGGAAAAGGTGCAGTTGTAAAACCGGATATCTTTGATGGTATTCTCCTGGTTGAAGTAAAAACCATATCTAAAATTCTCGAAGGCGATATTTTCTACACACAAGGAATGGTACACATCGAAAAAGCCTTCAACGCTGCCATCCCCTTTCACCAGGCTGTTTTTATCACCCGACAGGCGGGTGTTTTTTGTGGTTTTGATACGGATACCGTGGATGAAGTACTTCCCTGAAAACCTGACGTTTCCAAAAATCCGGATGGCAGTTTCTACTGCCATGCCATCATTGGCAATTCCGTCGCCTTTGGCTCCAAACCATTCGGGGCGGGCCTCGGTTTTTGCAAACGTGCCCTGGATATTGCTACCGGTATCGAAGATTTTCCCCTTACCGGCCTGGATCACATTGTTGTTTGCCCGCATTGACCTGAACCCCGAAATGGATCCCCCTTTAAAGAGAAGCACTGCATTTTCCGGCAGATGAATATCTATGGATGAAGTTTTAAAGTGATGGGTAATCACCAGCGTTTTCCCTTTGTAGCCTACGGGCATATTGCCCCAGTTGAAATTGGCCGGGATAACGATGTTTTGAGCAAATGGCTCAAACAAAGGAAAAACAGCAAGGAGTATCGTAAGGGCAGAAACCCAAAAAATGGATTTGCGCAGCGCGGGCGTGTCAGTTTTCATATCCCAGCAATTCATTCACAACGGTTGGCACCCCCACGGTAGCAGGTTGTTGCAGGTGGGTTGCCCTTCGGGTATCTGTTCCGCTGAAATCGCCGGGATCGATAAGCCAAACCGGACAGTTGGGAGGGGCGTAGTGAAGAAGTCCGGCAGCCGGATATACGTTGAGGGAGGTACCGATCACCAGCAGATAACTGGCAGTTTTGGTGATTCTGACAGCTTCATCGAACATGGGAACCGACTCCCCGAACCACACGATGTGGGGTCGCAGCTGAGAACCTGCAGGGCACAAGTCTCCCTCTCTTAACTCCCATCCCTCCAGTTCCTTTACATAAGCCGGATCTTTGGTACTCCGAACCTTTTTCAGCTCTCCGTGCAGGTGAAGCACGCTGGTGGAACCGGCACGTTCGTGGAGGTCATCCACATTCTGTGTAATAATCCTTACATCGTATTTCTGCTCCAGCTCTGTAAGGGCAAAATGGGCCCGGTTTGGTTTAACTGTAAGCAGCTCTTTTCGCCGCATATTGTAAAAATCCAGCACCAGGGGGCGGTTCTGAAGCCAGGCTTCGAAGGTGGCTACTTCTTCAACGCGGTAGTTGTTCCAGAGGCCATCCTGGTCGCGGAAGGTCATAATGCCGCTTTCGCGGCTGATGCCGGCACCGGTAAGGACGACGATACGTTTCTTTGCCACAGATGTCATACAATGGATTTTAAACCGCTAAGATACGGCATCATCCCTGAATGACATTACTGAGTTTGCAATATATCCCACACAAAAGCACGGACACCCACTTCAAGGTTGATTTCATCGAGTTTCCGGATGTTATCGAGAAAGGGTTGTACCTGTTCATCGGGGATGATGGTCAGTAACGCTGAATTCATTTCGGGCCAGGTGTGGGTACCCTGACGAGGCTCTCCCGTATGGGTACCCCGACCGTGCACATCATTCCAGAAGGTATAACCTCTGATTTCCATCTGGTCGAGGATAAATTCCACCCTTTCGGTATGTGCCTGGTTAAAGGCTGTGAAGACTGCTTTCATTGTAGTTTGTATTGTTTGTAATGTAGGGATAACGCATGCGTTATCCCTGCAAAAATTTATGCATTATGTTGATTTTCAAGAAATTTGAATTTTTTGCGGAGGTGAAGAATTTTATTTCGTTCACCGGAGCGGGCAAACACGCTGTACATTACCGGAACAATCACCATGGTTACCACCGTTGAGAATATGAGACCACCAATTACGGTTATCCCCATAGGGCGCCAGATTTCCGATCCTTCGCCGGTGCTGAGAGCCAGCGGGAGCATACCAAGGATGGTGGTGAAGGCTGTCATAAGTACTGGTCTGAGCCGTGATTTGCCAGCCACCACAATAGCTTCCTTCAGGCTCATACCACGGTCGCGCATCAGGTTGGTGAAATCGACGAGCACAATACCATTTTTGACCACAATACCTATCAGCAGTACTGCACCGAGGGCTGCGATAACGCTCAGGGTAGTACCGGTGAGGTACAGGGCAAGGATAACTCCGGTGAAGGCAAAGGGAATCGAGAACATGATCACCAATGGAACGGTAAACGATTCGAACTGGGAAGCCATTACGATAAACACCAGTAAAAGGCTTAACACGAGCAACATACCCAGGTCGGCAAAAGATTCCTGCTGATCCTGATAAGCGCCTCCCACCTGAATCATAACATCCTGGGGGATTTGCTCTTTATCGATAACTGTCTGAATGCTTTTTGCAAGTTCTCCCAGTGAGGTCTTGTTGGGTTTTACGGATACGGTAACGATTCTCTCCTTCCGTTTGTGCTGGATGCTTGGTGGACCCCAGTATTCCAACACCTGTCCTATCTCTTTCATTTTAATCCGTTTGCCCATAGGTGTGAGCAGCGATATCTCCTCCAGGTCTGTTACCGAACTGCGGTATTGCTCCTGCAGCCTGATGCGGATATCGTATTCATCTCCTTCTTCTTTGTATTGAGTTGGTACCAGGCCACTGATCCGGTTGCGGATCATCATGGAAACCATCGCGGAGTTAAGGCCGTGCTGAGCCATTTTTGCCTTATCGAGCACCACCTGCAGTTCGGGCTTATCTTTTTTCCGGCTGATCATCACATCCTTGGCAGATGTCAATTCCGAAAGGTCTTTTTTGATCTGTTCGGCCAGAGCATTGGTGGTATTGAAATCGTATCCATAGATTTCCACATCTACGGTATTGGAGCCGCCACCCATGCCAAACCTGCCTGAAGTGGTTATATTGGTGCTGATGATTTCGGGGAACAGTGCCAGTTGTTCCCGGAGGTCATCGGCTATTTCCCACACATCACGCTCCCGGTCATCTAAGTCTTTCAATCTCATCATGATATTGATCATGTTGGAGCCTGTGGTGGTAAAGAGGGAAAACATACTCCCTTCGTCATCCGATCCAGCAGAGGATGAGATTATGGTTACTTCGGGATATCTCTCCCGGATAATTTGCTCGATTTTGCGTGCAGTTTTTACCGTTTCATCCACACGGGTTCCGGTTTGAAGTTCTATGGCAGCCGAAATCCTGGATTCATCCGATTCGGGCATAAAATCGGTACCAATGAAGCGCATCAGGAAAAAGGATCCAATAAAAAGAGCCAAAGCGGTAATGATTACCAGGGCTTTTTTTCTTAAAACCCATTTCAGGGTCTTTACATAAAAATCATCCATCTTATCCAGAAACACTTCGATAGTGCGTTCGTAGGAGAGTCTGCCGGTCCGTTTTTTCTGCCGTAATACCAGCATTCTCGAAGAAAGCATTGGGGTAAGTGTGATGGCAGCCAGGGTGGAAGTGGTTACCGTAATGGTAACAATCCAACCCAGCTGGTTGAACATTACACCTGTCATTCCGCCTACCAGGGTAAGTGGGAAGAAAACCGCAACAATCACAAGGGTGGTAATGATTACCGAGAGCCATACCTCATTGGTTGCATAGATGGCAGCTTCACGGGGCGTACTGCCCCGGTCGATATGGCGTGAAATATTCTCCAGGACCACAATCGCATCATCTACCACCATCCCAATGGCAATCGACAGCGACGTGAGTGAGATTACATTGATGGAGTTGCCGGTAATAAAGAGGTAAATAAAGGCTACGATGAGCGAAATGGGGATTGTAAGAACGATGATAAAGGTAGCCCTCCATCTTCCCAGAAAGAACAGCACCACCAGAATTACAAAGAGGAATGCCCACATCAGCGTTTCGGAGAGGTTCGAGATGGAGCCCTTGATGAAAGAGGAGGTGTCCATGATCATCTCTATCTTCACATCGGGAGGAAGATCTTTTTTGAGTACCTCAAGTTTATTTCTTACATCCCTTGCCACCTGTACGGTATTGGCTCCCGACTGCTTCATCACAAACATTCTGAGGCCTGTTTTACCGTTGATTTTTTCATCAAAAGTGAGATCCTTGAGGGTATCGCGTACGTTGGCCACATCTTTCAGCAGAATCGGAGTTCCCTGGTAATTACCCACTACCAGTTGCGGAAGCTGGCTGCTTTCGGTAAATTCACCCTGAATCCTGAGCTGGTAATCCATCTGTCCCATTTTGATATTACCGGAGGGGAGGTTCATGTTTTCGGCAGCAATCACATTGCCAATCTGTTCCAGTGAAAGATTGTAGGCATCCAGCTTTCTGGGGTCGGCATCGATGTAAACGACTCTTTTTGGGGTACCCATCATCCCCACGGAGCCAATCCCTTCAACGCGGTTCAGGGGGTTGATGATCTTCTCGTCCATCAGCCTTTCCAGACCCGGATAGCTTTCGTTGGCGGTAACGGCATAAAAAAGAATGGGCATTGATGTGGTGTTGAACTTAAAAATGATAGGTCTTTCAACCCCTTCAGGCAACATATCAATCATTCGGTCCACCACATCCCGGATATCATTGGTGGCTTCATCCAGGTTGGTTTCCCAGCCGAACTCCAGATTTACCACCGAAAGATTATCGGTGGATACGGAGGTTACTTCCTTCAGTTTGTCGACCGAGTTGAAGGCATCTTCAAGCTTTTTGGTTACATTGGTTTCGATATCTGCAGCATTGGCTCCCGGGTAGGTAGTTAATACGGAAATGAAAGGAGGATTCATTTCAGGGTAAAGGTCTACCGGTATTTTGAGGAGTGCATAAATTCCCATCACGATGACCGCTGTAAAAATCATTAGAGTGGTAATGGGTTTGTTAACGGCACTTTTATAGATACTCATGGCTTGTTTCTGTAATTTTTTTGAATGGTTATGAAATAGCTGTAATGGAGTACTCCAATCGGGCTATTCTTTTATAATATTGATTTTCATTCCATCCAGCAGTCGTGCCTGTCCGTTTACGACCACCAGGTCTCCTTTTTTCAGATCATCGGAAAACACCTCCACCAGATCGTTGTATCTTTTTCCCATAGTTACTGTTACACGGCGTGCTTTCCCCTGGTTTTCGACGAAGAGGTACCGGTCGTTGGAGCCCTGCATTTTCAGAACAGCGATAGCAGGCAGAAGCATGGCTTCCACTTTTTCGAGGTCGAAGCCCACACGGCAGAACATTCCGGGGCGGAGGATACCCCCTGGGTTGTTCAGTATTATCTCAGCCTGAAAGGTCCTGCTACCCGGATCAATGGTGGGATGCACCATCACCACTTTGCCGGTAAATACCTTATCAGGATAGATATCACTGCTTACCCTGGCTGTCATTCCTGTCCTGATCTGGGGGAAATACCGTTCAGATACCGGCACCAGGATTTTCAGTCGGTCGATCTGCACCAGCGAAACCACAGCAGCTTTTCCAACCATGGTATTGGGAGCCCCTGAATACATTTCACCGGCTTCGAAGTATTTTCCTGAAATCACACCGCTGAAAGGTGCAACCAGCTTAACATTCCGTCGGAGGAACTCCACATTGGTGCGGGCTACTTCCAGTTGGGTTTTCAACTGGTCGTAAGGTTGTTTTGCAATACTTCCTACCTTTTGCAGGGTATCCATCCTTTTAAAATCACTTTCGAGGTTAATCAGCTGAGTCTCTGCAGTGATAAGCTGGGTACGATCCATCTGGGCCAACAGGGTGCCTGCCGAGACCCTCATTCCCACTTCAACAGGAATGGATTCAATCCTTCCGGGTGCTGCCGGAGCCATATGGATTTCCTCGTTTGCCAGCAAAG
>CAZJZF010000050.1:0-10229 GCA_964550385.1 uncultured Lentimicrobiaceae bacterium
GTTGCTCTGAAGGTGCATTTTGGAGAAGAAGGCAATACCAACTTCCTGAGCCCTGAACTCAGCAGGCTGCTTGCGGTGAATTACCAGGTCACCTATGTGGAAACCAACGTATTGTACGTAGGAAAACGCAGGTATACCGAGTCGCATAAAAAGCTGGCACGCGACCACGGATTTGTGTATGCCGACATTGATATTCTGGATGATGGCGGGGATACCACGGTGCCTGCAGCGATGAAACATTATTCAGAGATCCGGCTTCCCAAAAAACTCACTCATTACGATACATACATCATTTTCTCCCATTTCAAGGGCCATGGCTCTGCCGGGTTTGGAGGTGCCATAAAGAATGTTGGGATGGGTCTGGCTCCGATTTCCGGCAAGATGGCCATGCATGCATCTGCTGTACCGTTACTAAAGGATACTTCCCGTTGCACCCGTTGCAATGCATGCGTGCCCAATTGTCCGGCAGATGCCATCCAGTTGGAACCGGTGCGTATCGACCCCTCAAAATGCATTGGCTGCGGCATGTGTATCGGGGTGTGCCCCGAACGGATTTTTAACGTCCCCTGGCGTAGCACCGATCAGGTGGCGTTTCAGGAGCGGTTGGTAGAGTACGCAAAGGGGATTACTGAAAACCGCAATTTTCTGTATGTAAACGTATTGGCAAATATTGCAAGGGAGTGCGACTGTGCAGGAAGGTCTTCAAAACCCTTTACCGAGGACATTGGGGTGCTGGCTTCTACCGACATTCTTGCCATCGAAGAAGCCAGCCACAATTTGGTGAACATTGGCCATAAATGCCAGGATGCCTTCGAGAAAGAGACCGGTGTGAGCGGAAAAACTCAGCTAAATTATGCTCAGGAACTGAAACTTGGCAACCGGGTGTACCGGTTGGTTGAAGTTCCTTAGTCCCGGGTCGGTTATTGCGTAACCTTTTTAAACTGATCTGCTCCCCCCACCACCGGCAGGGTAATTTGGGTGGAGTTCAAATCGATGGTAAGTACCGTTCCTGGTTCGGGCCTCAGGGTAAACTCCTTGTCGCTTGAGAAAATCATCAATCCGATTTGCTGCCCTTTGCGGATTACCTGATCATCGGGCATCAGATCGAAACTTACAGAGTAAAACTGCCCCGGTATAAGCTTTTCGCTTTTATGGATCGATTGATGGTTCTGCGGATCAGCCCACCCCCGTGTGATGATGTTGTCGTAAATGGCCACCTCCTTTCCCTCTTCCCAGGGGAGTGAAACCAGCCAAACTGAAAGGTTAGCCGCAGGTTTGCTGCTTGCCAGCCTGATGGTAACCTCAGGGGTTCCTGAAATCCGCAAGTCATCACTCAGCGGTGCAGTTACAAACAGCAATCTGTGGCCGGCATGGGTGCTTTCAATCAGAAGTTCTCCTTCCACTGAGGCATCGTCGGTAAACGATATATCAGGCTGTTTTTCAGGCTTATCAGTAATTAACGCACCATCTGTGCCGGAAACGCTTTTCAGGTACAGCGCCACATTTACAGCATCCGCATCGGGGAAACTGCTGTAGGGGGTTGGGAGGGTTTCCCCTTCGCGTACAATCCAAACCGGAGCATCCTCTTCAACTTCGTTTTCGATGCCGTGCAGGTAGCGGGTAAACCAACGGTTCATCATTTGCATAGGGGGATCGCCACCATGCCCATCCTGGTGGTAGTAGAGTTGTACAGGGATGCCCAGTTCCTTTGCGGCCGCATAAAACCGGTAGCTGTGCTCCGGCATCACATTCCAGTCGTTGAAGCCGTGCGACATCAGCATCGCCGCTTTCATCCCGTCGATCCTGTTGAGGTAGTCACGACTCTCCCAGAAGGCATTGTAATCCCCTGTAATTCTGTCCTGATTTTTCACCAGCAGGCTGTCTCTGATTCTCTGGTTGTTCCCTTTCCGCTTCGACTTGTCGCCACTGTTAATGAAATCATAGATCACATCAACATCCTCACCCGGATACCCTCCCGGCGATTTCACCAGTCCGTTCGACCGGTAATAATGGTACCATGATGTTCCGGGTGCCACCGGGATGATGGCTTCCAACCCTTCAACACCGGTGGTGGCGGCAGCTATACAAAGCGTTCCGTCATACGAAGTGCCTGTCATCCCTACTTTACCGCTGCACCAGTATGCCGAAATCTCAGTGGTTCCGGTTCGGGTGGTATATCCTTTGGCCCGTCCGCACAGCCAGTCGATTACCGCTTTGGGGGCCAACGATTCATTTTCCCCTCCGATGGTGGGAGCTCCATCTGACAATCCGGTTCCGGGAGATGAGGAATATACCATTATATATCCTCTCGGCACCCAGGTACGGTCGTAGAACATGGCCATCAAGGGTCTGTTCTCATTGGTCTTCGGATTTTTATGCTTGTGGGGTTTTGGCATCTCCCCAAGCTCGTGGTCGATATTCCAGAAGTGTTTCTTTTTCTGGGTCATCATATCCAGTAGCTTCAGTCCGTAGTAGGGGCTCGACATATAGATCACCGGCAGCTTCAGGTCAAACGAGTCGGTTTGTCGTGGTCGGGTGACAAATACGTGCATCCGGTCGGGTTTGCCATCAAGATCCGAATCGAAAGGGGCTTCAACCCAAAGTTCCTCCCGGATCCATTCAGAGGGCTTGCTGAATTCCGGAACCACCTGAGCCTCTCCGTTTTTGAAGACCGGTTCCGGTATCGTCGGGTCGGATGCTCCGGTTTGTTGTGCCAAAGCACCGGACAGACTGATGAAGGAAATCAGAATCAGGCAATAAAAAAGTCGCAGTGAGAACATATTTCTCTTGTTCATAATAATTGATTGTCAACAGAATGGAAAAATCTTAAAAAAGATAACCAACACCAAACCCGAAACCGGCGGTACTCAGGCTCCATCGGTAGAAATGGTGCTTTTCAGGGTTTTGTCTACGGAAGCCAAGGGAAATAACCGGCAGGCTGTAACTGTATTCAATACCCAAATCACCGGGTGCAAACAGTGCGGTGCCTCCCAGTTTCAGTTCGAAGAATTTATCCTTTTGGCCAGCCAGGAGGGTAAAAGCCAGATGAGGCCCCATACCGGCATCATCCAAACCGCCTGACCAATGCTGAACGGCAAATGTATAACCGGCAGTGAATCCGAGTCGTAATCTGGATTCCTCCGAAGGTTTCCACAAACGCTCGTAACTCAGGTTCGCCACCGAAGCCAGCAGAAGGGTGGAGGCGTATATGGATACCGACGATTGGGGGTTAGGAAAGCTTTCTGTCTGGGCTGTCATACTTTGTGTTGAAAGCAGAAGAAACGGAACCAGAAGAATCTTCAGAATGAAAACTCCTGTTTTGTAGCGGTTTTGATTTTCCATTCTGTTTTTGTGTTAAGGATGTGAGTGATATTAGAATGTTGAACCTACTGAACAATTACTTTTTTAGTAATACTCTCATTATCACAATATAATTTAACCACATAAACGCCTTTTGGTTTTTCTGACAGATCAATGGTGGTTTTTTCTGTATTTAATTCTGATTCATAAATACTCTCACCAAGCACATCGAATACTTTAACGTTGCAGTCTGACCGGCCAAACCGACTATTTCGGATGAAAAGCTGACCGTTGGTCGGATTGGGGAAGATGGAAATAAAAGATTCGTTCAAAGGGTCATCCATACCTATTGAATACTTATTGCAACCGTATTCTTCTATTGTCACAGACAAGTAAGTAAATCTGATCTTTACCCATCCGTAAAGGGTGTCATTGGGGATTAATACCCTCACCCCGACATAATAGTCCGTCTGAGTAGTGTCCATCATGCCCCCACAACCATATCCCTGGTTCCAGGGCTTATTTACACTACCCCTGCTATATGCCATATATAACTTACCAGGATACCACGATGAGCTTTTTCCGATGGTATCATATTTTGAAAAGGACTTTGCAATCGGTTCAACGTAATATAGATGATATTGAAGTGTGCTGTCGAAAATAGCAAAACAGGAGTCAAATCTTTCAAGTGCAAATCCTGTTTGATTAAGCGATATTAAATAGCTCGAAGTGGCACCTTCCCAATTGGTTACTTCATGTTGAGCCCCAAGTGTGAGGTCGTTTATGCCATCGTTGTTAATGTCGAGCGAATAGGTAACATTGAAAGATCCCGAAGTAGAGGTTAAGATTATGTCAGGTAAAAAGTTGTAGTAATAATCCTGGCTTCCATGCATACCGGCCACGATGTATTGTGCGGAAATACCCAACGAAATGCCTGTCATGAGTAAAAGAGTGATAAAGAATCTTTGTGTCATGGCTTCAAAGAAATAACTTATAAGTAATTCATCAGCACTGGCTTTTCCCAAAACATCTTCCTGTGGCTTCACCGAACCAAAGGTAATGACAATAACAAGCAGATACAATCCGGATGAAGAAAAAAGCAATTCAACCCGATTTGATCATCTCACCATACCCCACTAAAAGCCGGACCCTTACAGCTATGTTGACCGGGGAATCCTTAGTCTTTTTTATCGGATATACCGGCAATCCTTTTTATCATCCCACTGAAAATGAATCCATGAAATGGCAGAACAGCGTACCAGTAAATCCTTCCCCACCATTCATGAGGGACAAAGGTTGCGGTCTGGAACAAGGTGTGATTTTCGATTTTAAACTCAAGCCATGCCTCTCCCGGCAGTTTCATCTCGGCATACAGCAGCAGTCGTTTTTCATTACGGTTGGCATAAATCACCCGCCAGAAGTCAAGGGCATCACCTGCAGATATCTGGCGGGCATCTTTTCTGCCGCGTCTAAGCCCTACGCCACCGGTAACTTTATCCAGAAAACCCCGAACCGCCCACAGCCAGTTGGCATAGTACCAACCCTGGCTGCCTCCGATAGACCATATTCTTTCAAGGGCCATATCTTCGTCGATCAGGGCTTGTGCTCTTTTGTCTGTAAAACATCCGGAAGTGGGAACCTCAATCAGGTTAGAAATGCCACTTTGCAGCACATTGCTCGACATGGCATCGGTCCAGCTTGAAGGCACTTTGTGCTGGGCAATATGGTCGAGGGCAAGTAATACAGCTTCTTCGTAACTCAGCAATTCTATACCCAATGTTTTGTGCAGGTTGTTTTCACGGGCCACTATTTCCACTTTCATGCTGTTCACCAGGTTTACGGCAAGTTTATAGGATGTGGAGGTAACAAAATACAGCCAGTAGGATGATAATCGGGGAGTCATGATCGGGACGTGCAAAATGTATCTTTTCAGGTTCCGTACTGTGGCGTATTTATGCAGCATTTCACTGTATGTAAGTACATCCGGGCCCCCGATGTCGAAGCTTTGATCAAACGCCTCCTCATACATCAGTACCCCTTGCAAAAATTCTATGACATTGCTGATGGCAATGGGTTGCGATCTTGTTTTCAGCCATCTGGGGGCAATCATTACCGGCAATTTTTCCACCAGATCGCGGATAATTTCAAAAGAGGCACTGCCTGATCCCACAATGATCCCGGCCCGCAAGGTGGTTAAATGATAGTTGCCCGAAGACAATATCTCCTCAACTTTTTTTCGGGAAGAGAGATGTTTCGAAAGTTTCTTTTCATTGACAATGCCACTAAGGTAAATCACCTGTTTCGTGCTGGTTTTCCCTATGTAATTTTTGAAGTTTTGGGCAGATCGTGCTTCCATCTCCTGAAAATCACCCGACGGCGACGACATCGAATGAATCAGGTAGTACGCAGCATCTATATCTGCAGGAATGTTTTTGAGCGTCTCTTCATTCAAAAAATCCACTTCAACCAGTTCGATTTTTGTGGCGTCGTATTTCGAGACATCGAAGCGCTGTTTATCGCGCACACAGCAGATCACTTTGTGCCCTTTTTCGAGCAATACCGGAAGCAATCGCTGTCCGATGTATCCTGTTGTGCCTGTAAGTAATATCTTCATAGGTTTCAGTTTTACACTTTGGCATCCTCAATAGCTCTTATCAAATCATACCTTGGATACAATGAACCAAAGGTAGATTAATTTCAGGCAGAAGGCCATCGGTGCATCGGCATCATCCCATCATCACATTAGCACATTTGCACATTAGCACATTAGCACATTAGCACATTATCTCCCTTTTGCTTTACTTTGCACCTGAAAACAAAATCGTATGTCGAACGCCAGGTATATCTTCGTTACGGGTGGGGTAACCTCATCGCTGGGCAAGGGGATTGTCTCCTCTTCCCTGGCAACGCTGCTTCAGTCGCGGGGGTTTTCTGTAACCATACAGAAGCTGGACCCTTATATCAATGTTGATCCGGGAACCCTCAATCCTTATGAGCACGGGGAGTGTTACGTTACCGAGGACGGTGCCGAAACCGACCTCGACCTTGGGCATTACGAGCGTTTTCTGAATACACCCACCTCGCAGGCCAACAACGTCACTACGGGGCGCATTTACCAAACCGTCATCAACAAGGAGCGGCGCGGCGATTACCTTGGCGAAACCGTCCAGGTAATCCCACACATCACAGATGAGATCAAGAGGTGCATCCAGCTTTTAGGGGATACCGGCCGCTACGATTTCGTGATTACGGAAATAGGTGGCACAGTGGGTGATATTGAGTCGTTACCCTACATTGAGGCTGTCCGGCAGATGAAGTGGGAGCGGCCCGAAATGACGCTGGTGGTGCATCTCACCCTGGTGCCCTATCTGGCAGCAGCGGGTGAGCTGAAGACCAAGCCCACACAGCATTCTGTGAAAGCACTTCTGGAGCTTGGGGTGCAGCCAGATGTGCTGGTATGCAGAACAGAAAAGCCATTGAATACGGGCCTGCGCAACAAGATCGCCTTATTTTGCAATGTGTCTCCGGCGGCAGTAATCGAATGCATCGATACCCATAGTATCTATAATGTTCCTTTGCTGATGCGGGAGGAGAAGCTGGACCAGCAGGTGCTGATGAAGCTGCATATTCCCATCGAAGGGGAGCCGGATCTTGCCAAATGGGAGAAGTTCCTTAGCAGAATGCGGAACCCCAAAAGCGAAGTTACCGTTGCACTCGTGGGTAAGTATGTGGAGCTGAAGGATTCCTATAAGTCCATCATCGAGTCGCTGCACCATGCCGGGGTGGAGAATGAGGTGAAGGTAAAGATTCGCATGGTTCATTCGGAATCGGTGGATCACACCAGAGCGAAAGTACTTTTTGACGGTGTGCAGGGAATTCTTGTAGCTCCAGGATTTGGCAGCCGTGGCATCGAAGGGAAAATTGAGGCCATCAGGTATGCCCGCGAAAACCGGATTCCGTTTCTGGGCATCTGCCTCGGGATGCAGTGCGCGGTAATCGAATTTGCCCGCAATGTATTGGGAATGAAGGATGCCCATTCCACCGAGATGAATCCGGACACCCCCTGGCCGGTGATAGACCTGATGGAGGATCAGAAGAAGGTGGAAGGGCTGGGTGGAACCATGCGGCTGGGAGCCTACCGGTGCGATGTTGTGAAAAACACCCTGACGGCAGCGGCCTACCAAAAGGAGACCATCCGGGAGCGTCATCGCCACCGCTATGAATTCAACAACCTGTACCTCGACCGGTTCATACAGGCAGGAATGATTCCCGCAGGTATAAACCCCGAACAGGACCTTGTGGAAATTGTGGAACTGAAGGATCATCCCTGGTTTGTGGGTGTACAGTTTCATCCGGAATATAAAAGCACCGTGGCTGCCCCACACCCGTTATTTGTGGCGTTTGTTGCAGCCGTGGGGTCAACGCATGCGTTGACCGAACAGAAATAAAAATTTTGCAGAAATTTAGCTATGAATAAAAGTACAATCATTGGGCTGGTGCTGATCTTCGGGATCATGATGGGGTATTTTTACCTGATGCAGCCATCGAAGGAGGAGGTGCAGAAGGAGAAGGCAAAGCAGGATTCACTGATGGCAGCGCGCAAGAAAGAGGCTGCCTGGCGCGATTCGCTGATGCAGTTGGAACAGGACAGCATAAAACTGCTCCCAGATTCGCTGAAACCTGCGGTAGCAAGTCCTCGCCGGCAGAAGGCACCATAATTCCCCCTGAAAAACTGACAGGCCCCTTTGCCCATGCCCTCAACCCTGATTCTTCGGAATTCTGGCTGGAAAGTGATGTGCTGCGCATCAGGCTGGCATCCAGAGGAGGAAGGCCTGCCGATGTGGAACTTATGCAGTATAAGACCTTTGATACTTTGCCGTTGATGCTCCTTAGCGAAAAAGGGAGCAAGTTTTCGCTAAGCTTCTTTCAGGAACGACAGCGAATTGAAACCGGTGATTACCATTTTACACCGGTCTGGTACGACAAAGCCAGCGAAGGTTCCGACAGTGTGGTGATGAAGGGCGACAAGCTGAAGTTCGGGATGCGCCTTTATATGCACGATTCAGTAGCACCGGGGGCAGCCAATCCCTACATCGAGTTTGTTTACACCCTGAGCAAGGGATCGTATATGGTTGGTTTCGAGGTGGTGTTTTCGGGTATGCAGGATTACGTAGCTCCCCAAACAGAGCAGCTCGACCTGGCATGGAGCGCAGAGCTTCAGAAGCAGGAGAAGACTACCAACGTAATGAATGGATCGACAGTGTATTACGCCCATCCGGATCTGGAAGTGGAATTTCTTTCTGAATCGAAAAGTGATGAAATGACGGTTCCCACCCGCATCAAATGGCTTTCGTTTAAACAGGCATTTTTTACAGCGGTGTTGATAGCAGACGATCATTTCACCCAGGCCGAGGCATCGGTAAGTACCGACAAGGAAAGAAAGGATCCACGCTATGTACGTTCAGTTCAGGCAAACCTGGGTTTGCCTTTCAAAAAAGGGGAAGAAACCAGAATCCCCCTGCAGTTCTATTTTGGCCCCAACAAATTTAAAACCCTCAAGCAGTACGATCTGGCGCTGGAAAGGCAAATCCCCCTGGGGTGGTCGTTTTTTCTGATGCACTGGATCAACCGCTTTGCCGTACTTCCGGTATTCAACTGGCTCGAAACCACGGGCATGAATTACGGCATCATCATCCTCATCCTTACGCTGATGCTCAAACTGGCACTCTTCCCCATTGCCTATAAAACCTATGTCTCATCTGCCAAAATGCGGGTGCTGAAACCCGAAGTGGACGAGATTGGCAAGAAGTTTCCGAAGAAGGAAGATGCCATGAAAAAGCAGCAGGCCACCATGGCGCTGTATAAGTCTGTGGGGGTGAACCCGATGGCCGGTTGTGTGCCTCAGCTTCTGCAGTTTCCGATCCTGCTGGCGATGTTCCGGTTTTTTCCTGCATCATTTGAGCTCAGACAGCAATCCTTCCTCTGGGCTACAGACCTTTCCAGCTTCGATTCCATCCTGGATCTCCCGTTTAAAATTCCAGGCTACGGCGATCATGTGAGCCTTTTTACCCTGCTGATGACCATTTCCACCATTCTTTACACCCGCATCAACAATCAGATGATGTCCGGAACCACACAAATGCCGGGAATGAAGCTGATGATGTACCTGATGCCCATTATGTTCCTGGGAATTTTCAACAGCTATTCGTCGGGTCTCAGCTACTATTACCTGCTGGCAAACCTTATCACCTTTGCCCAGATTTTCATCATCCGGCGGTTTGTGGACGAGAACAAGCTCAGAGCGCAGCTGCAGGCCAATAAGCAGAAACCGGTGAAGAAATCACGCTTTCAGCAACGGCTCGAGGATGCTGCTAAACAAAGGGGTTACAAGCCGGTTAAACGATAGGGTTTTAGCACGTACTGTCAGCAATGTGCCTCATAGCTGACAGTGGCAGAATAGAAGATGATACCAACCCGTTTGATATGCTCCAGCAAATCGGGGTTTTCAATCTGGTTGAAAACGGAAAGGTCGAAGATATAGGGAAGCAACAGATCATCAAGGGCAATTGAAATCTTGCCCAGCAGGAACAGATTGATGTCTGCGCCTGTCAGCGTCAGATCAATATCCGATCCGTTCCGGAAATTTCCTTTTGCCCGTGATCCATAGAGAATGGCTGTTTCCACCCCGGGAAATGTTTTAAAAACCCCTCGGATCTTTTCAATAACATCAGGCTCAAGTCCGTATTCCATCAGAGAAGTGTTTCGATTTTTGATCTGAATGATGCAAACAGGGGCATGGCAGTCTGGAAAATCAACCGTAATATTTCTTTAGCGGTCTCTTCATTATAAGTGTGGCTGGTTTTATTCCGGGCAGCAAAAAGTTCCATCCAACCACTTCCATCCTGGATTAATCCCACTCTGAAAGACTC
>CAZJZF010000051.1:0-9739 GCA_964550385.1 uncultured Lentimicrobiaceae bacterium
CTGAAAATAACCCGGCGCCTGGACTAAAATCTGGTATTGCGCCGAACGCCCTATTTTCAGAAACAGTGTGGCGGTGTCTTCATATACCTGCGTGGAGGCTTCTGTGCCGGTTACCGACTTGTTTACCAGCGTTACCCTCGCATTAACAGGCTTGATGGTTCCCGATTCCCTGATCGTTAGATTGAGATAGTTAGAGGGCTTGTTTATTATTTCAGGATCAGGAACATGGCAATTCCTGTATTGCAGATTAACATAGTGCCCATCGCCGTTCGGATAGACATTATCCACAACCAGCAGATACCATTCCCCTTTTTTTACCCGCACAGGTCGAGCGAACGAAGGTCCCGGCCCTGAATGGATATAGTCATCTCCGGCAGACCAGGAGAGCCCGGTTTTGCTGCGGATGGATGTGTCGTTCCTTGAAATGCAACTGCGTACAGGGATTGCCTTTTTCTCAAGGATCTGTCGACAGGTCTCAGCCCCTTCATAGCGGAAAAGGATAAAATCATAATCATCCTTCACCGACAGTGGCGATATTTCCAGCAATAGCTCGCAGTTATCAATTGCTTCAAACAGATACCATACAGTATGGTGTTCCTGTTCAAAAGAAAAAAGGTCATTTTTATGACTATTGAATTCCATCATACTGCCAGGGCCGGGTGGGGGAGTGGTTGGCCCAAAAACTGTGTCGAGCAGTTCAATGGCATGGAGGCAATCACCATTCTCGGGGCCAATTCTGTATAACCCCTGCCCTGTGGTGGGGTTTGGAGTCAGATATAACCCACACAGAATCAGATGTATTAATAAATATTTGATTGTCAGCGGCATATAGTAACCTTCTCTGAATGTACCCATAAACCATCATTCTCAGTAATTCTCAGCACATAGGTATTATTCTGAATTTCTTCCGGTAATACCATTCTGTTTTCTCCCTGTTCCAGTTGCAGATCTGCTGAAAAAACCTGCTTTCCATCGGCAGAAATCAATGCTGCCGTAACCTGATATGAGCCGGAACACCTTATATAAACCTCATCGTGCAACGGGTTTGGATACAGGGAAAGGTTTACAGAAACAGGTTCATTTGCAATTCCTATATGATTCTTATCCCATTTTGCCAGTACGTATTCGCCCATCTGCAGATCAGGTACGGTGATGGTGCCGCTGGTGGGAGAGGGGGTTCTGCTAAATGCAATGCCTGTCCATCCAGAACCAGAATCACTTCTGTACAAAATAACCAATGAGTCTTGCGTATTGGTAATCAGTGCATTGTCGAATTGGTTGCCGGTGCTGAAGCTGAACAACCCCTCAAGGCTGCACCCCGTGGGAATGATGCCGCTGATTTTCCAAAAGCGGTTAGGTGAAAGGGTTAGCCCTGCTACCGGTTGCGGCAATGGATCCGGGGGCACAAAAGAATGCTCAATCCTTACCAGGGCGGTATCGGAGATTGCATTCACCTTCAGCTTGAAAAACTCCAATGGGAACTGAAAAGTACCTGTGGCAGAAATATGTGCTGATTCGGCTGTAATGGCATCCGAAAGCCTGTCCTCAGGATCCATCAGCACCATCACAGGATCGAAAGGGAGGAAAAAGGTAGCCTGACCCTGAAGACCGGAAAAAGTTATCCGGCGTATTGCCTTCAGGTTTCTGTCTTCATAGAAACCGATTTCAACCACGTTATCCAATGTAAGTGCAGTTCTGCCAAACATTTTTTGCCGCACAAAAACGGTAACATTCCATCCGTTCGAAAAAGGAACTGATCTTACAGAGTCGATGGAGAAATGGGGAAATCCCGGGGTAAAAACCCATCCATCGAAAAATGGGGTGAGATTTACACCGGTGTTTTGCGAGAGAAAATCCCGCATCTGATAGCTGCTCACCGGTTTAAAGGAATATTGGCTCAGCAGTGCTTTGATGCCGCTGAAAAAAAGACTATCGCCCAGATATCCCCGAAGAGAATGTGCCACAAGGCCCCCTTTGTCGTATACAGTTGTTCCATAGGTGTGCGTCTGGGGTACCGGATAGAGGGGAAAAAATGAGCCATCACCCCCGGAACTATTGGTATGGGCATAATTCAGCACGTCTTTCTGCAAGTTCATCAGATAGGCTTTATAGGCTTCCCATCCGCTGGCACCTTCGGTAAATATGGCTTCGCTGTACCTTGCCCACCCTTCATTGATCCACATATCTTCTGCAGAGGCGCAGGTCATCAGATCCCCGAACCAGTGGTGCGAAAGTTCATGGGCAATAAGCCAGTTATAGGATTGGTTACCGGTAATAAGGCTGCGAGGCATCGCAATGTTAGTTGCATGCTCCATTGCTCCTATGGTGGTTCCCACATAACCAATCCTGGGCCACTGATAAGGGCCATAGCGCGACTCGAAAACCGACATCATCTGGTTCAGAGTGGAGAAAGATACCAATGCTTTGGTTGAATCCTGCGGCTTAACAAAGATCAGCGAAGGAATTGCACCGTTGAGACCACTGTAGCTCCCCTCAATCAGCGAAAAATC
This sequence comes from uncultured Lentimicrobiaceae bacterium, assembly GCA_964550385.1. Lineage (GTDB taxonomy): Bacteria > Bacteroidota > Bacteroidia > Bacteroidales > SKPS01 > SKPS01. Next base: position 2,511 of record CAZJZF010000051.1, read on the forward strand.
TCCAACTGCAACAGAAGCCAGGTAGGTAGGAATCGGTTGTTCGAGCTTCCAGTGCCATTCAATGCTTCCATCAGGCAAGGCTGTTGTATCTGTCAGAATACCTCCGCATACCGCTTTATGGGTTCCTTTGGTCCTTACAATTACATCGTAGGTTGCCCGGTCAATGAAATCATCCAGGCACGGAAACCAAACCCTTCCATAGTTGTGTGGATAATCCAGAAAGGCAACTCCCAGATTAAAAGCCAGTGTGCTGTCGGCCAGAAAATGAAATCCGCCCCAGTTATAGGGTTCAATCAGCGGTATACCGTGATACACCACCCGTAGTATCATTGTATCTGATGGAGAGGCAGGCACCGGAAGCAAAATCCGGAGAACGGTATCATTATAGGTAAAGCTACTGAATACCTGATGGTTAAGAAACACACTGTCGATGGCAAGTTTCCTGAAATCCAGCGAAAAACTACTGACAGATAGCATGGATGGTACCAACAGAATTTCGGCATTCCCGATGAGCTGTTTTGTTGACAGATGCCTCATATCAAGGCGTATGGTGTAGTTAAGCACATCTATGGTGTCGCTTTTCAGGGGCTGGCTTTTAACCGAGCACAGAAACATCAAGGCAATGCCTAAAAAAATTACACGAAGAGATTTCATCCGCGAGATTATTGTTCCTTAAATATTTCGGATTGCAAGATAGAGAATTTTACGGTGCCATAGTTTTAGTAAGTTTGTATCCTGAATATATTAACCCAATCTGCCTGTCTTCAGACTGAAAAATTCCACGTAACGATGAAATCATTTTCAAGGATAGCAGCTGTACTTCTTCTCACACTTGGCCTGTCGGGTGAGGGTTTTGCACAACAACCGGTGTATGACCTTGCCACCTGTATCGATATGGCGGTGCAAAACAACATAGGCCTGAAAGTGGCAAAACTTGGCATTTCTATGCAGGAAAACAATCTTTGGCAGGCCCGCACTGCCATGCTTCCCACGTTAAATGCCAATGCTTCGCATGGCTATAACTGGGGCCAGACCATCGACTTATACACCAATCAGTTTGCGTCGGAACGGGTGCAAACGAACAATTTCTATTTACAATCCGGAGTAACTCTATTCAACGGATTCAGATTACTTAACCTTGCTGCGCAGCAGCACGCGACACTGATGGCGAAACGGTATGAATGTGACAAAACGCTCAATGATATTATTCTGAATGTGGCTACGGCCTATCTTCAGGTGCTGTATAGTTCCGAGCAGTTGGCCGTGGCAAAAGGTCAGCTCACCATTACCCTGCAACAGGTAAAAAGAATGTCGCAGATGGTTGAAGAGGGTATGAGGCCTAAGGGGGAGCTACTCACTCTCGAAGCACAGCTCGCATCTGAAGAAGCGAGTGTTGTCCGGGCTGAAAACACTTTGGATATGGCATATCTTACCCTGAGCCAGCTGATGAACATTCAACAGGGGACTTCTTTTTCTGTAATGAAACCCGCCGAGTCTGAAGGTTCGGTCTCAGAAACTGTACTTTTATCGCCGGTTGAAATTTTCAATTATGCCAACGATCATCTTCCCCAGTTAAAAAGTGCAGAGATGGGCGTAAAAGGAGCTGATGCCGGACTTAAAGCTGCACAGGGTGGAGTTTGGCCCTCTCTTCATCTGTCAGCATCGATGGGAACCGGTTTTTCCGGAGCAAGAAAAGATTATTCGTATACGTTGGCTGGATTCCAACCCAATGGCATGTTCACTTCAGGATTGGATACCGTATATGCCCCGGTTCTTGATGTCAATGAGTCTCTCAGACCTTTCGGGAAACAGCTTAACGATAATTTCAACCAGTCTGTGGCTCTGTACCTTACCATTCCCTTGTTCAATAATTTGCAAACCCACACAGCTGTTAAAAATGCCGAACTAACACTTGCAAATGCCCGATATAATCTCGAGATGCAGCAACAGCAACTGATGCAGGAAATTCAGCAGGCCCATGCAGATGCTGCAGGTGCCCTGAAGTCATGGGAGGCGGCAAAAAAGTCGTGGGAAGCTCTGAAGGAATCTTTTCTGTATGCTGAAGAAAGGTATAATGTTGGCATGATCAGCTCCCTTGAGTTCAACGAGGCAAAAAACAGGCTGATGGCCACCGAATCCCAGATGATAGGAGCCCGTTATGAATACATTTTCAAAACCAAATTGCTCGATTTTTACATGGGCAAGGAAATAAGTCTGTAATCACCCGGGGTCATCACTCTCCCATAAAAAATCTGAATTATGAAAAAGCGTACATGGTATATTCTCATCGCTGCTGCAGTTCTCGTTCTGCTGTTTCTTGTAATCGCTAAAAAACAGGGCTGGATATCAAAGGACAAATCGGTTAAGGTGGCAGTAGAAAAAGCTGAACTGAGATCTGTAACAGAAATTGTGTCAGCCAGTGGTAAAATCCAGCCTGAGGTTGAGCTGCTGATTACTCCCGATGTGTCGGGGGAAATTGTGGAATTGTATGTTGCTGAAGGGGATAAAGTGAAAAAAGGGCAGATGCTTGCCAGAATTAACCCCGAAAACTATCTGTCATTTCTAGAACAGATGGAAGCCGGTGTGAATACCCAGCGCGCCAACCTGGCCAATGCACGAACACGACAGGTACAGATGGAAGCACAATTGCTGAAAAGCAAGAGTGAGTACAACAGAATCAGTGCTTTGCATAAAAAAGGAGCCGTTTCTGAAGCTGAGTTTGAGGCAGCATCCGTGGCATTGGATATCGCTACTTCCGAAGTTGAAGCAGCAAAACAAAGTGTTGAGGCTGCAAGGTATGGTGTAAAAAGTGCCGAAGCATCTTTCAGGGAAGCCCGGGTTAATCTTACAAAAACCACCCTTTTTGCCCCGATGGATGGAACCGTATCACGCCTGTCGAAAAAGAAAGGGGAGAGAGTGGTAGGTACGTCCCAATTTGAAGGAACTGAAATTATGCGGATTGCCGATCTTTCCAATATGGAGGTGAATATCGAAGTCAGCGAGAACGATATCATCAGGGTGAAATTGAATGATACTGCATCGGTGGAAGTAGATGCCTATCCCGACCGGAAGTTTACAGGAGTGGTTACAAGCATCGCCAATTCAGCCAGTTCCAGTCAGTTTAATACCGATCAGGTAACAAATTTCGAGGTGAAAATCAGGTTGTTGCAATCCTCCTATCAGGATCTTCTTACAGATCAGAACCAGGGACAATCTCCTTTCAGGCCGGGAATGTCGGCAAGTGTTGATATCCTTACTGCCAGTGTTTCCGATGTTTTAACCATCCCTATTGAATCTGTAACTGCAAGAGCCGATACCACCGGTTCGAAGATTGCTGCCCTGAAAAAAAATGTTTCTGATAAACCATCCATGGAAAGAAGTCAGGAAGATAAAGAGCGGGAGAAAAAAGCAGAACTGAAAGAGATGAAACAGTATGTGTTCGTTTATAAAGCGGGTGTTGTAAAGATGATTGAAGTTCAGACCGGAATACAGGACTCGGAATTTATTCAGGTGACCTCCGGATTGAAACAGGGGGACGAAATTGTGGTAGCTCCCTACAGTGCTGTGACAAAGGATCTCAAGAACGGGGAAAAAGTGAAGAAGGTGAGTAAAGAAGATCTTTTTAGCGAGAAGAAATAGGTATGATACTGCTTGCCATTGAATCCTCCACTAGCGTATGCTCTGTTGTCCTGGCAGAAAATGCGGAAATTATTACCTCCAGAGAGGTAAAAGACGGTTATCAGCATGCCCGTTTACTAACGCGATTTATTGAAGAAATGCTGCATGAAACCGGGCTCCGGGGGAAAGATATCGGTGCTGTTGCTGTAAGTCGTGGCCCTGGATCATACACAGGTCTCAGAATCGGAGTTTCTGCCGCCAAAGGGATTTGTTTTGCCTTCAATATCCCTTTTGTTGCGGTTTCTGCTCTGTATGCCATGGCACTGCAGGTTCAATCCCAGTGCAACCCGGGTGATTTTGTAATCCCAATGATTGATGCGCGAAGGATGGAGGTGTACCGGGAAATCTACAACCATAATATTCACCTGATTCAACCGGTTGAACCGGTGATAGTGGATGCCGGAACCTTTGATTCTTTTGCTGATTCAGGTAAGGTTATTATTATAGGTGATGGAATCGCGAAATTTCATGATACCTTCACTCTTTCTCAAAACATCATTCTGAAACCGGAAATTTTCCCTCAGGCAAGATTTCTGCTTGAGCCTGCCATCCGCCTGATAGAACAGGACAAAACAGACGATCTGGCATACTTCGAACCAACTTACGTTAAGGATTTTGTGGCAGGGAAACCGCGTGTAAAAGGACTGCTATGAAGGCATAAGGCAAATAGGCTGCCTCAGAACCGGAAGCTGATGCCTGAATAAATTCCCAGGTTCATCAGATAGGGCCTAACCTCAGCCCCCTGAGTTACAGGCTGCAACGACTGTCGATACACCGGATTAAAGCTGATGACCCAGGAATTTCCGGCTTTGTAGCTTAGGTCAAGCCCTGCCATGCCACTCAGATAAAATTTCTGCAACCCCGATGTCGTCCCGATTTCCTGTAAATTGTCTCCATCCTTCCTTGTTACAGAATTTCCAGCAAGTATATTGCCCCCAAAACCAGCCTTTATGGCAATATCAATCGGGCCTTGCAGGAGAACATAAGAGCCTGTGAGGGGAATTTCTATCCAGCTGAACCTCTGTATCAACTCACTGGAAGGCACCTCAAGCATAGCCATGTTGTCGAGGTTATTTTGCACACTGGAATTGTATGTCAGCTCTCCGAAAATATTGGTAACTGTTTGCCGGTTGCTGAGAATGGTCATCTCCTGTTCTCCGGATGAAAGGGTTGTGCTAAACTGGTTCAGCATGGTACCTGTATGGAGGCTGAAACGGTCGGCAACCTGTATTCCGATGCCCATGCCGAAAGATGCCAAAGGACGAATGATCTGTTCCTGGGTAATCTGAACCATATCATTCTGGTAGGCTGCATTTCCCGTGCCTGTGGCATTGGCAGTAAAATAGCTGGCGAAGGTTCTTCCGGCATAACCCGTAAGTTGCCAGCGGTTTTGGGCATGTAAATTTCTGTCCGGAAGGTTAAGGACCTGAATCGGTGCGTTCAGTGTTGAAAATCGTACAGGTATAAACGCAAGTTTGACAGGATCAAGAACAAGGTCGTCAATAGGTTCCTCTGCGTATGAAAGATTGAGAATGGTTAAAGGGAGTTCACCGGAAGGATGTGTCGTTGCCAGATGTGACGCTGGATGAGGTTTGGGATTCGGTTTTTCCATTCCGGTGGCAAGTGGTCGGGGAGATACCGCATTTATTTTTCCGACAGTTTGCTGCCAGTCTTTTTTCGGTTCTGCTGAATCACGGCTTAAAGGAACTGTGTTTTCAATGGTTTGCGATTCACCGGATTTTACCTCAGCGATAGATGGCTTCCCCTCCTGCTGAAGCATAAGCCAGTCGGTCTGAGCCAGATACCCAATGATCAGGGCTGCAATCACTGCGGCAACACCGGTAAGCCTGCGCCACATAATTACCCTTCTGGCTTTGGCACCCGCAAGCAAAGATTCTTCAATCCTTGACCACGCGCCGGATGGGGGAGGAATCTCCCTTTCGGACATTGCCTCCCTCACTTTTTCGTATAATCGGTTTGAGTTGCTGTCCATATTATCTCTGTTTTGCACCAATTTCTTCTCTGGTTTCTGGTTTCAATGGTCGTATCTTCCCCTCCACACTATTGCTTGTATTGTATTCTTTAAGCCTCTCCTGCAATACCATTCTTGCCCTCGAAAGGTTCGACTTTGATGTCCCTTCAGAAATGGCAAGCTTGTCGCCAATTTCCTTATGACTGTATCCTTCAACGGCGTAGAGCAAAAATACCATCCGGTACTGGGGGCTTAAATCCTGTACCGCTTCCAGAATCTCTCTGGCAGAGATGCCTTCCAGAATATGTTCAACCGTCTGTGGTGCTTCTGCCCTTATATCTTCAGAAATCATCTTCATTTTATGCCTCCTGCGATAACGCTCCAACGACGTATTTACCATTACCCGTCGCATCCAGCCCTCGAAAGATCCTTCCCCCTTGTATTGTTTCAAGTGGGTAAAGATCTTGATGAATCCATCGTGCAGATTATCCTGAGCCTCTTCATAATCATATGAATAGGATAAACAAACCGCAAAAAGTTTTGGAGCATACAGGTCATACAATTGCTTCTGCGCCCGCTGGTCCTTGCGGAGGCAACCCTCAATGATCTCTTGTGTCGCTGGATGCTCTTCCACGAATTCCGGCTTCAGGGGTTTGATGAATAACTCCGTTGGTTGGTTGCGTAAACCTTCCTTTCAGAATAATAGTGATTCCGCGCAACGATTGTTATCCTTTTTTCATCAATATAAAGTTTCCATTCACAAAGGTAACAGGTAATCCGGAAGGTTAAGCCCCGATGGGGCAGAACCGGACTGAAAACATCAGAAAGAAATCAAACTTATCCATTCATTAATACTGACTAAACTATGAAAACAATCAAAATTGCATGTATCGGGTTGTTAATCCTTGCCTTTTCAGTTCCCATTTTTGCTCAGGATAACGCAGAAAAAACACCTTCTGTTTCACATCATCTGGCATTTTCTGTATTTTCAATGGCTGATGAAAACTGGAATGGAATGATCTATCCCTGGTTCGATATCATGTACTACTATCCGCAAAGGAAACTCCGGCCTCTACCGGGGCTTCAGTATACCCTTCAGTATAAAGATTTTTATGCCAGGGTAGGGGTAAATGGACTTCATCTAATGCAGCATACAAAAGAATCGTCCTATCAGGTTGAAGAGTTTAACAGCTGGTCACGGGTAATGATTGGAGCAGGAGGAATCACCCGGATTAAAAAATTCTACATCAACTATGGCGTGGATTTCTTTGCGCAAAGAGCTGTAGGCAGAATTGATTATGAATACGAGAACCCTGAATACAACAATAAAAACACTACCAATGACAGGGCATTGGGCATTAGCCCTTATGCGGGCATAGGTTATTCTCTGAATAAACGCTTTTCATTGGGATTTGAATCGGCTGCGCGTTTTGAAAGCTGGGAAAGGTCTTGGAAAAACACACCCCAAAATAGCGGTAGTTACTCAGGCGACTCAGGTGGTTCCAGAGCATTCATGGCGCTGGTAAGCCTGCTCCAGCTCAGTATGAGGTTGTAAAAACAAAACCGCGCAGGGGCTGTA
>CAZJZF010000051.1:9749-10193 GCA_964550385.1 uncultured Lentimicrobiaceae bacterium
TAAGGCTTCCTGCGCGGCATTGTATCATTTCCTGAAATCAGGCTATTTCTTTTCGTGATTGCACTTGTGAGGTTCTGTAGTTCCATCACTCTTTTTTTCTCCGGTACATTTGTGCTCTGTCCCTTCTGATTTAGCGTCTTTGCTGCCCTGACATTTGTGCTCCTGTTTGGCATCTGCACCCTCTTTCTGACACTTGTGGTCTGCTTCTTTCGCTCCGGTACATTTATGCTCCTTCTGGTCTGCAGCGCCCTGGCATTTGTGGTCTGCTTCTTTCGCTCCGGTACATTTATGCTCCTTCTGATCTGCAGCACCCTGGCATTTATGGGTGGTTGCTTCTTTCTGATCAGTTTTCGATTCAGCAGTCTTAGCCCCTTCCTCAGGAGCCTTTACTTCGTACCCCAGCTTTTCAATGGCAGCCTTGAGCTTCTCGGGGTTGGTTTTTTT